>JALYTI010000055.1 GCA_030854375.1 Acidobacteriota bacterium
TAAATAGTCATACGGAGGATTTATGGCAGACGACAAAGGAAACCAGTGCAAGAACCCAGTGTGTAGTTGTCCTGCGCAGCCTGGCGGTAAGTATTGCAGCGCTTCATGCGAAGGCACCGGCGACACTGTAGAACTTGACTGCGATTGTGGTCACGCGGACTGTAGCGGAAATTTCTAAAACGACTAAGTCAACGGGCACTCTAAAAACTTACCAGCGGCGACGACGAGCAAAATTGGGTATCGCTAGTCTTTACAGACCCCGCCCTCATTTACCCGCTAACTGAAGAAACTGGGCCGCCAGCCTCGGGCCTGTTCCTTCGTCTTCATGTTTGAAGAAGACAAATGCCTCGTTCCAATTCTGATCGCGAACTCGTTTGAGCCACTCGGCCAGATTCTCTTCGGAATAATTAACACGACGCAAGCGCAGGTAACCCCAGTCCGCCGTCTTGTCAATATGTGTTACCGGCATGTCATCTGTATCCGAAATGCACAGCGCGTAGTTCCTGCTGCCCAGCAGTTCCAAAACATCATTATCAAACCACGTAGGATGGCGAAACTCGAAGGCAGCGCGTGGTTGCCCTGGCAAATTTTTTACAAAAGCTTCCAGCCGCGGCAGATCCTTCTTGAAATTTGGTGGGAGTTGAAACAGCACGACGCCGAGTTGATCCGCGAGTACTGACGCGGTCTCCAGGAAGTACTTTGTTTCTTCATCCGCTTCCTTCAGTCTCTTAAAGTGAGTGACGCGTTGCGGGGCCTTTAGCGAAAAGCGAAAGCTGTGCGGCACTTGCTCCTTCCAGTTTTCGAGCATGCTTGCCTGCGGCATGCGGTAGAAGGTGGCATTGATTTCTACGGTACTCAGCCGCTCGCCGTAGAAACGCAGCATTTCTTTCGCCGGAATCTTTTCGGGATAGAAGCTTCCCTTCCACTCCTTGTAGCTGTAGCCGCTTGTGCCGACGTGGAGATTCATAACTGAAATGAAAAGTGGTGAGGCTTAAGCGGCTTTCGTCTTTGAATAATTCCCATCAGCCAATAACGGCGCAGTCCCTGGATCATCATTGTAAACGTACATCCAGCAATCCATTTGCGGCCCGTCCAGTAATGTCGCCCTGGCTTTTGTCCGAATAAAGAGGCTTTCTTCCTTGTTTGCGGGATCAAATTCTTCGTAATCGTCTAACGCCTTGAGGATGAATGGTGTAGCAGGTAATTCAAAGATTTCTCCCTGAATTAGCGTTGTTGATGACGGGGCCAGAATAGCTCCCGGATATTCGCCAAGGTCATACAACCTCCCGCGAACATGGGCAGGCCCTATGCGGCGCAAAGTTTTCAAAGCCCCAGCAACCTCATCGGGAGGTCCATCTGCGAGCAAGGTGCCGTAAAGAAACAAGTACTCCGTGATCATTTCTGGCTTCCAAATATGCTTTCAGCTTCTCGTAACCCTTATCCCTGTTGTTGATATAGTCACAAACTTTCTCATGAACCTGAAGGCAGTCTAAATAATAACAGAACGAAGCCTCCACATCATCGGTTCGCAATTGTCTTGAACCAGCGAAGATAGCTACATGTTCAAAGAAGTTGAGATAGTCAGTGAAATCTGGATCTTCGTTCAAAACCATATCGCGAACGTCGTCGGACATCTGCGAATCCAACAGTTCCCGTACGCGTTTGTACTTGTCGCTCTCGTAAAACTTATCATAAAAGGTCGATAGCCATCGCGACTGCTCCAAACGATGGTTTCGTCTGTAGACTACTAGTGCGCTAATTGCTGCGATGATCGCGACAATGTAATAAGCTGTTTGAGGTAGCAGCTTCCAAAGCTCGTGGGCTGAACTGTTATTCTGCATCGGTGTTATCAGCCGGCTTTTGCCTGACTGAGCGTCTAAGCTCGCACGCAGGAGTGCCGGCTATGGTTGCAAGCAAGTCGCTGGCGCGTCAAGCGGTTCTGTGGTACACAAGGTTGCCACCAAATAGCAGAATTTCTTGCTTGAAACAACGCCTTCAGCTATGTCATCACTCACTACGAACATCGAATCCCTGCAGCAGGAAGATCGAGTATTTCCGCCGCCCCCTGCCTTTTCCGCGAACGCCCATATCAAATCAATGGAAGAGCTGGAACGGTTGCGCGCCGAGGCGAGCGCGGATCCGGAAAGCTTTTGGGCGCGCATGGCTGAAGAGCTTCACTGGTTCAAGAAATGGGACAAGGTCCTGGATTGGAAGCCACCACACGCGGAATGGTTTGTGGGCGGCAAAATCAACATCTCCTATAACTGTCTCGATCGACATCTGGCTAGCTGGCGGCGCAATAAGGCGGCCTTGATCTGGGAAGGCGAACCCGGCGACGGGCGAACACTCACTTATCAGCAGCTTTATTCAGAAGTGTGCAAATTCGCGAACGTCTTGAAACGCACCGGAGTGGAAAAAGGCGATCGCGTCGCTTTGTACATGCCGTTGATTCCCGAGCTCGCGATAGCGATGCTGGCGTGCGCGCGCATCGGCGCCACTCATTCAGTAATCTTCGGTGGCTTCTCGAGCGCGGCACTCATCGATCGCATCAACGACGCGAGCTGTAATGTGGTCGTCACGGCCGATGGCGGTTGGCGGCGCGGCAAGGAAGTGAAACTCAAAGTTGCCGTAGACGAGGCGTTAAAAGCAACGCCGTCGGTAAAGTCGTGCATTGTTGTTCGCCGCACCGGTGAACCTGTGCACATGGAAGCGGGCCGCGATCACTGGTGGCACGAGTTGATGGCCTATTCAAGCGCTGACTGTCCCGCTGAGGAGCTGGACAGCGAGCATCCACTCTACATTCTCTACACGTCGGGAACGACGGGAAAGCCAAAAGGAATTCTGCACACGACGGCGGGTTATCTGCTTCAGGTGCACCTGACGTCGAAATGGATCTTTGACCTCAAGGATGAAGATGTTTACTGGTGCACCGCTGACATCGGCTGGGTAACGGGCCACAGTTATGTCGTCTACGGTCCGCTTTCAAACGGCACCACAGTATTGATGTATGAAGGCGCGCCAAACTATCCGGAGTCGGATCGTTTTTGGGACATCATCGAGCGTCATCGCGTAAACATTTTCTACACTGCGCCGACTGCCATTCGTGCGTTCATTAAGTGGGGCGAGCAATGGCCTCTTAGACACGATCTCTCCAGTCTGCGTTTGCTCGGAACAGTTGGCGAGCCAATAAACCCTGAAGCCTGGATGTGGTATCACAAGATCATTGGGAGAGGGGCTTGTCCAATTGTGGATACGTGGTGGCAGACAGAGACGGGCGCAATCATGATTTCGCCACTCCCCGGCGCGACGACGACGAAGCCCGGATCCGCCACTAAACCATTCCCCGGAATTGACGCCGACGTGATGACCCGTGAAGGCACGCCCGTCGGCGCAAATGAGGGCGGCTACCTCGTTATCAAACGTCCCTGGCCCTCGATGTTGCGCACGATCTGGGGCGATGATGAGCGTTATCGAGAGCAGTACTGGTCGCAGATCGAGAACATCTACTTTGCGGGTGATGGGGCCCGGCGCGATAAAGACGGCTACTTCTGGATCATGGGACGCATTGACGATGTGATTAATGTCAGCGGCCATAGATTAGGTACTGCCGAAGTAGAGAGCGCGCTCGTATCACATGAAGCCGTCGCGGAGGCAGCCGTCGTCGCTCGTCCCGATGAGCTAAAAGGATCTGCGATAATTGCTTTCGTAACTCTTGAAGGCTCGCACCGTCCCTCGCCAGAATTGAACGCGGCCTTGCGCGCGCACGTCGTGAAGGAGATAGGAGCGCTTGCCCGGCCTGACGAGATACGATTTTCGGATATGCTTCCCAAAACACGATCGGGAAAAATCATGCGCCGCCTGTTACGCGAAATTGCCACCAGCGGCACGGTCGCAGGCGACGTCACCACACTCGAAGACTTCTCGGTTCTGGAAAAACTAAGAACCGAAGAAGAATGAGCACGCTGGATATTCGATAGCGAAGGCAAATGTCAGGACAAAAATCGAATAAGGACGACCGGAGCGCTCTACCGGAGGCGCGAAAAGAGTGCGGTTTTCACCGCAAACGTTATAAACTCCGGTTGCTTGATCGAGATTTATGGTTTTCGCGGGCGAGATGGGGTGCTTCGAAGAGTTGTTGTACTGCCTGATTTACCCTTGCCCGACAAGGAGTTTGAAACATGGCTCGGCACATTGAAATAGAGTCTCGTTCAGGGCCACGCTATTTAGTAGCGTTCGAAGTACGCGCGGAATGGGACGAGCCCGGAGGTCTTCACGTGGTGGCCGACGGCGTAACAGAGAATGTTGGTCCTGAAGGCACTCTGGTCCATCTGCCGCGCGGGCTCCCGGAGGTTGGGAGTCGAGTGCGCCTGGAAGTGCAGGGTGAAGATGGGAAAAAGCTTCAAGTCATTGCCGAGGTGTTGCGGATTGAGCGTAATCCCGGGCATCCGCTGGCTGCGTTACAACTACTTGGCGAGACAGACGAATGGAGGGGGTTGATTTGGGAACCGGCCGCGCCGCGAGTAGTTGCTCCGCCACCGGTAGTTGCTGAGGAAGAGGATGAAGAAGAGGACTACGAGGATTTCACCCACTGAAAGGATCGCCTAATGAACAATTCCGCCCCACTCTTACCTGATCACGAGCGACGAAGGTATCCGCGTTACTACGTGAACACTCGTCTAACGCTTGCAGTGGAAGATGAGAGCCTGAAAGAGTCTCTTGGGTTGGGTGAACCAGCCGATATTAGTCTTGGCGGGCTCCGTGTTTGTAATCTTCCCTCCTGTCCCAACGTCAGAGTTGGCGACCGGCTGGGGCTGTTGTTGATGGACCAGGAAGACGCTTTGTCGCTACACGGCGAAGTGGTCCACCATGCTACGCCGGACACGTTTGGCGTCGAGTTTCAAAGTATCTCGCCAGCTGATCAAGTGGCTGTGGGCGGAATAATTCGCAGGCTCTACCACTAGGCCATTCAAATAAGTGTCAAAACAGGAAAGCAAAGAAGTAGCACAGGCAGCAGCTAGAGGTGCGACCGAAGCAACCTGGGCGCAAACGCGAGTAATTCTTCGCATAATCATAATTGTGATCATCGTCGCGGTGACGCTCTGGCTACTGATAAAGCTCACCGGCGTAATTCTGCTGTTAGTGTTGTCGATCTTTTTCGCTTATTTCGTTTCACCGCTAGTCGAATTCCTAAGCCGCCCCATCCGCATTGCCGGACGTCAACTGGCCATTCCGCGCGCACTCGCGATTGCGCTTTCTTACTTGAGTATCATCGGAGTCATCGTAATAGGAATCTATATTCTGGCGCCGCGGCTGGGAAGCCAATTTCCGGAGTTTACTGAACAAGCGCGCGATTACTGGACTTCCGTTGGGGTTAAGACACAGGGGTTTGTCGAGTACTTTCGTGCACATCGAATGCCGGGGCCTCTTCTTGACGCCATAAACAGCGCCATACCCACGATGATTGAGCGAGTTGGTCAAACGGTCAGTGCGGTGTTGACGGGTATGGTGGGATGGCTGGCCTATATACCGTGGCTCATTCTCATTCCGGTGCTGAGTTTCTTCTTCTTGAAGGATGCGGAAACGTTTCGTCGCTCGGCCCTGCAGATGCTGCCAAGGGGGCGCTGGCGCTGGCGCGGTGACGAGTTTTTTCAGGACATCAATAGCACGCTTGCTGCTTATATACGCGCACAACTCACAGCCTGCGTATTCATCGGAGTGATTTGCGCCCTTGGCTTCACGCTTCTCGGACTTCCCAGCCCGCTCGTACTGGGCCTGATTGCCGGTGTTTGCGAATTCGTTCCCCTGGTGGGGCCATTGCTGGTTGCGGTCATAGCAGCGATTGCCGCTTTGCTTCACGGGGGTCCTTTTCTGACCTTACTGGTATTACTGTTTTTAGCTGTGCTACGCATTGTTCAGGATTACGTCATTTACCCACGTTTGATCGGACAGGGAATACATCTTCATCCACTCGCAGTGATTATTGCGATACTGTCCGGTGCGGAGCTTGCCGGAGTTGCCGGAATTTTTCTCGCGATTCCAGTGGTTGCGATCCTTACGGTGAGTTATCGTCACTGGTTGGAACACCGCGGTAGTGAAGGGTTGGCCGATGTTTTGGAATCCGCGCCAGCGGCGGCACCTGCGGCGAACGACTTAAAACTCACCACTGATAAGAACCCAGCACCGACTCATCATCCCGGCGTCAAGACAACCCCGGCAGAAATGGCACGCGAACGACCGGATCTCACCACCGGCGAATTGAAGATGCCGGTAGAAAATTAAACAGACCCGGAAAGAATTGGACAGAGCCCAACGGTGAACGAGAGGGCTCTACTGAACTTATCAAGCTTCCACGCCTGAGCCGTCCACCTTCACGCTGCAGCCTGTTCCATTAACTCAATAAAACGTTGGAAGTGATGTGCGGCATCGTGAGGGCCGGGCGCTGCTTCGGGATGGTATTGAACTGAGATAATTGGAAGTGTCTTGTGGCGCATGCCCTCGACGCAACGGTCGTTAAGATTAACATGAGTCACTTCAACATCGGCGGGCAAGCTGTCAGCCAGCACTGCGAACCCGTGATTGTGTGAGGTGATCTCCACGCCGCCCTGTTGCAAATCTTTGACCGGCTGATTTCCGCCGCGATGCCCAAAGACCAGTTTAAAGGTCTTACCACCAAACGCGCGACCGAGCAGTTGGTGGCCGAAACAGATACCGAACGTCGGCAGTCCGGCCATTATCAGCCGCTTGATCTCTTCAACTTCCTTCATCATTGAAGCGGGATCGCCCGGTCCATTCGAAAGAAAAACTCCATCCGGATTGAGCGCCAGAACGTCAGCAGATGGCGTTGCAGACGGCACTACGGTAACGCGGCATCCTAGCTTCGCGAGTTCGCGCAGTGAATTCCGCTTCACACCAAAGTCGTAACAGACCACGTGAAAAAGCTCGTCGCCTTCCGATGGGATTTCATAACTTCGTTCGGTGGTGACCACGCTTGCCAGTTCACGGTTCTCCATTGAGGGCGACTGGCGTGCTTTCTCAACCAGGCTCGCTTCCTCCAGGTCGACAGTCGACAAACACGCGCGCATCGCTCCCCGGCTTCTTATATGCCTGACGAGAGCGCGGGTATCGATACCTTCAATCGCAACTATGTTCCAACGTTTCAAATAAGCATCCAGCGTTTCCTGAGCGCGCCAATTGGAAGCCATGCGGCTCGCTTCGCGCACGACGAAACCCTCGACCCATGGACGCGCGGATTCTTCATCAGCACTATTGACGCCGTAGTTGCCAATCAGGGGATAAGTCATGCAAACGATCTGACCCGCATAGGACGGATCCGTGAGTATTTCCTGATAGCCGGTCATTGAGGTGTTGAAAACCATTTCGCCGCAGGACTCACCATCAGCAGCCCATGAACGGCCACGAAATGCGAGACCGTCTTCAAGAGCAAGTATTGCGGGTTTGTGGTTTCTAACTGACATTGTGTTTGTTGTCCAATGTCCAATGTCCAATGTCCAATGTCCAACGTTTAATGTCCAGGTCCCAGGTCGAACGTCACCTGGCTAAACGTCTCTCTTTCGCTTTCTTGACTTTGACATCGGACATTGGACATTGGACATTGGACTGTCTTACTGGCTACTTTTAATAAACTGCTGTGCTTCATTGAGCCAGCGCTTGTCAGCGCGATACTTATAAGCGGGCGCAGTCTTAACCGCTTCAATACACGCCTGCATTGAGCTGGCAGCCTCTCGCCGATGCCCAAGTCCGGCATACGCCCGGCCCATCAAGTAGAGTGCTTCCGGATCCGAAGGCCGGCTCTCGAGAAATCGTTCCAGCGCATCGCGCGCGTCTTCAAACTGATCTGCGGCCACGTATGTCGCTCCAACCTCGCGCCAGATTTCGTGCTGGCTGTGTGAAGCATCACGAGAAACAACCTGCTCAAAATTTTTAATGGCGTCAGCGAATCGCTTCTGAGTACGGGCGATACGGCCTAGTTGATAGTAAGCGTCGATCTCCTCCTCATCTATCTGGATAGCGCGCTCGAATCGTTCACGTGCCGCTTCCAGCTCAGCCCGCTGTTGATGAATCAACCCGAGATTGTAGTGGGCCGAGGCGTCCGCTGGGTTGAGAGTTGCCGCCTCCAGATTTTGTTTGAAAGATTCGCGCGCGCGATGTGTTCGAGTAATCTCGGAAAAATAACCACGCAGCAAAAGAAAAAGCATTATCAGCAGAAACGGCGATGCCAGCAGGGTGCCGAGAATAGGGATCAGTTTATAAGCCGGGAAAAGTACCGTGCCGCTGATGAGCACCACGATCACAGACCGCATCCACGAAAGGCGAAACACGATCCGAAGTGCGACCACTGCCCAGGCGCCAAAGATCACAAGCAGAATCATTACTGAAAGCCCGGCGGCAAGCAGCTCGGGTCTCAAAACGCCTTCGTCGATCGCTTTCAGAATTTCCGGAGGAAGCTGGCTACGTTGCTCAAGCAGTGTTCCCAGCATCCTGCTCGACAGTGTTTGTAGTATTCGACTGAGACTCCCGGCAATCGTCAGCAAGGTTGCGATCAGGCTGGAAGCAGTTAATGCATAAAACATCGTCGCCGCCAGGGCGGCATATTCTTGCTGAAGCAAGAGTCGAAAGCTCGCGCGTCGCTCAAAAAGGTTCGAGAGGAAAAGGGCGAGCGGACAGAAAACCGCCGCGATGATGACGAGAGAACCAGCGGATTGAAGAATTACCAGAAAGAACGTGGACGGATGGCGGGGATTAATCAGATATCCGAGATATAACCAGGTCACGCATAGAAAAAAAACTGCGTGCGCAATGAGGGCCACGAGGGCCGCGGGCGCCAGTGACGCGCGATCGCGCACCTCTCGAA
>JALYTI010000449.1 GCA_030854375.1 Acidobacteriota bacterium
CTATTGATGTTCTCTAAGACTCTTTTCGACATTGCATAAATCGCGCCTCAAGAAAGCGGCTGAAAGACTTGTCGCGCCGTCGAGGACCTAAATGAGGTTGACTACTATCCACGTTTTTGCATTTACGTTCCTGGTCTTGTGCGCTGCTGTCATCGAGGCGCAGCAACCGGTAGATGACACAAAAATTGCTCAAATGCGGGTCACTGTGCAGAAGCTTGAGGGCTTAGTGGGCGATGTAAACATTCCATCGGAGACTCAGGAACAACTGAACGAGCTTTTATTCGAGAAGCGGGGCGAACTATTTGTCTTGCTGCGTCAAAAACGTGATGCTCTCCGCTCAAGCTTGCGCGGAAATATATCACCTGGAGAGGCGAACAACATTAACAAAGCGATTGGGGAACTCAACCAGGAAATGCGGCAACTGAGAAAAGGAGCTGCAACACTTACCTCTGCGTCGGGAGATGATGCTGAGGCGCGAGATGGAGGCGCCACTAGCGATTCAGCGCGTTCTTTGAATGGCAACAGTAGTGACGACTCCACAAAAGCGATAACTGCCGAGCCTACAACACCCGTAACAACTCCCGGCAGTGTTTCCTCGAGCCCCGTGACGTCAACGCCTATCACAGCAACTGCGCAACCCGGCAACCAGAATGACCCTTGCATCGGATTACCGTCGGGTCCTGCACCTCCTGATGTCGAATATCTACGGCAGATAAAAGCCGCCGCCTGCAGAATGTTCAGGGCCAGGGCCGGCGTTGGTAATCGAAGCGATCGTCAGCTGAACTTCCAGGCATACAACTTCCTGATGGCGCTGGCGATTGCGAGGTCAAAACTGCCAAAGGTGGCGATTCCAGAATTGACCGCACAAGCTGAAAATGCGAGTCACTCCAAGAACCTGGGAGCTGGCGAGTCGAGCGCAGGCAGTACTTCTTTGGTGGCCAAAGCCGCCGTCCCGGCCATCTTCGGTTTTGCAACTGAGAATGGAGGATTAGTAAGAACGACGAGTGGGACGACCGTGACATTTACTGGTAATCCAGTCGGACTCGTGCAATCGATGGCGAAGCGAGGGTTCATCGATAGCTTTCAAGAACAAGACGACTTTACTAAGTTTCTCCGCAAGCTGTCATTCGCAATTTCTTTCGACACCAGCAGAGGAAGTCAGCCCGGCACTTTCACTGCCGACCAACAACAAGTTTCTTCCTATGCATTTAGATACAACATTGTCGACCAGCGAGACCCACGGGACCGCCGGCACACGGACCGATGGCAAGCAATAACTAGTAAACAAGCTGCTAACCTCGCACTGTCACTCAACAGCTTTGTGCGCGAACTGGCAACTACCGGGCGAGCCCCTCAGATCGAGGCGTGGTTGGTGAGCGCGAACGAGGGGTTAAAAGACGCCGCATCTTTCGACGACATCCAGCGTGGCCTGGTAGAGCAACTCAACAAACTAGCTGACGTGGAACTACCGCCAGACCAAAAAACGCTGGTGGAGCAAGTCGGAACGGACTTCGATGCTTTTATCGAAGAGAGAAACGACATACTCGACGAGATTGCGAATGGTTGGATTGCTACTCTGGACTACAACAATTTGCGACCGGTGGGAACGGCAAGTCTTTCAAACTTCAGATTTCTCGTGGAGAAAGGCGCGTACAAAGGATCCATCGATCTTACCGGGAATGCTTCGCTAACGTTCTATAACTCACGGCCGTCGGGACCAAACGCGCAAGCCTTGCGCGACTTCCGGCTTGCTGGACAGCTAGACGTCCCCATTGGCGACGTGACTAAAACCGGTAAGTTCCTGATTAGCCTGGCGGGGCGGTACCAACGGCTTTTGGAAGACGAGACGATAGCGGGCACAACAGCGCTGGTCCCCAAAGGCGATATCGCAGCCGTGCAAGCCAAACTTACGATTCCCATTAGAGGGACGGCGTTCAAGATTCCTCTTTCTTTCAGCTATGCAAACCGCACGGAGTTGCTCAAAGAAAGAGAGATCAGAGGAAACTTTGGTTTCACGTTTGACCTGGATTCCATATTCGCAAAGTTCAATCCGTTTTCGAAGAATTAAAGAATTAATGTCCAGCCATCAAACCGGTTCCCGTATCAATTTTTATCAGTAGTCAGGAGGAATGTCATGACAGTATTGAAATCAGGGTCGACAGGTAGCGATGTAACCAGTCTTCAGACAAGACTAAAGGAATTGGGTTTTGCTCCAGGAGTCATCGATGGGAACTTTGGGGCGGGAACCAGGGCAGCGCTAATTGCCTTTCAAATAAGTGAGGGATTAACTGCCGACGGCGTGGCTGGACCGCAGACATTAGCAGCGCTCGAACTGGATAACCCGAGCGCCAACACGAGCGACGATACAGGCAACGAAAACGATTTGCTGATTCCCGCCGTACCTGTCGCTATCGTCTCGAAGATGTTCCCCGGCACGCCTGTCGCAAATATTCAAACGAACCTTCCGTTTGTCCTGCAGGCTTTGACTGATGTAGGTCTGGCCGATACGAATATGGTGCTGATGGCGCTGGCGACCATCAGAGCCGAGACAGGAAATTTCACGCCACTTAGTGAATTCAAATCTCGATTCAATACTGCACCAGGCGGTGCTCCATTCGCCTTGTATGACAACCGGCGCGATCTCGGTAATCAAGGCCCACCCGACGGCGAGAACTTTAAAGGTCGCGGCTACATTCAACTGACCGGCCGCGCCAATTATCAGGTACACGGCGCCGCAATTGGTTTGGGAAGCCAGCTAATTAATAATCCGAGTCTCGCAAACCAACCCGATGTGGCGGCAAAACTGCTCGCTAGTTTTCTAAAAAGCAAGGAGCAGGGAATTAGGAACGCCTTGAGTGCCGGAAACCTTATGCAGGCGCGGAAACTCGTGAATGGTGGTAGCCATGGCCTCGACGAATTCACTGCGGCCTTCAAGATAGGACAGAAGCTCTTAGGAACATCAACAGCTGCTGGTGCGAGTTAGATCCTCTGAGATGACATGTTATCCAGCGTTAGGAAGGCAGTAATGAAAACTCAGAAACAATCTGCCAGGAAGCATGGGGCAAAAAAAAGAGCTGCGAAGAAGTCGGGCAAGGTGCCGGAGAAGCAGTGGAAAATGCCCGCGGGTTTCTGCCCCGA
>JALYTI010000056.1 GCA_030854375.1 Acidobacteriota bacterium
GCTTTGGTCCGTCGCGACCTGTCGCGGCGATGGTTCACTTAAATTTAACGGCAGACTGCGGCGTCAAGCCGCCGAAGACCAAAGCGGTGACAGGTCACGCGCACTCCAAAGAGAGGCTCATCTTTGAAAAAATGAGCCACTACCTTCGCTCGGGAGAGCTTTAGTAGGACGCCAAACTATGTTAATTTCCAGAGCCAATCTTTAGGGCAATCAGATCGACGCATCCGGCACCCGCGGAGTTTTGTTCGATTTTCGATTTCGGGTCTACAAGAACTGCAACGTGCAAAACAATCCCCGTGAACCAGAGAACTCGATTACAAATGTCCTCATTCGTTCTCTGCAGGAACATCTGACAGCCATACAATCATTGCTCGACTCCAAACTCGGTGAGATCGGCGAGGCCGGCAGCCTGATCTGTAAAACTTTGGGCTCGGGCCGTAAAGTCTTGCTTTGTGGAAATGGGGGCAGTGCCGCTGATGCCCAACACATTGCAGCTGAGTTGGTTGGCCGTTACGAGCAGCAGAGGCGAGCATTTCCCGCAATCGCCCTCACGACCGATACTTCGGCTCTGACAGCGCTCAGCAACGATTTCGGTTATGAGGAAGTCTTTGCCAGGCAGGTGCAGGCGCTGGCCGGACCTGGGGACGTTCTGATTGCTATCAGCACCAGCGGGAAATCACCCAACATAATCAAGGCGGCTGAGCAGGCGCGGGCAATTGGCTGTAAGATTATTGGACTCGCCGGCGGCTCAGGCGAACCGCTGGCATCGCATTGTGATCTTTCAATTGTGGTTCCAACGGATCGAACGTCGAGGGTCCAGGAGGCCCACATTACCATTGGCCATCTTTGGTGCGAGATGGTTGATAATTTACTGGGCCCTGGCAGAACAGTTTGACTGAACAGACCATGAAATTCTCGGACAGCATTCACATTTCATCGGAGATGACATGCGCATCCTCGTAACCGGCGGCGCCGGTTTCATTGGTTCACATTTGTGCGAACGCCTGTTGTTGGACGGGCACGATGTTCTATGCCTCGACAATTTTTTTACCGGCCGGCGCGTGAATATCATGAAGTTGTTCGATAATCCTCGCTTCGAACTGATTCGCCACGACGTGATTGAGCCAATCCTGCTGGAAGTGGATCAAATTTATAACCTCGCGTGTCCCGCCTCTCCTATTCATTACCAGTACAACCCGGTCAAGACAGTGAAGACCAACGTGATGGGAATGATAAACATGCTCGGTCTGGCGAAACGCGTGCGCGCGCGAATCTTGCAGGCATCGACTTCCGAGGTTTACGGCGACCCGCTGGTGCATCCACAGCCGGAAGAATACTGGGGCAACGTGAATCCAATCGGGCTGCGCTCTTGTTATGACGAGGGAAAGAGAATCGCCGAAACATTGATGATGGATTATCACCGGCAAAATCGTGTCGACACGCGCATAGCTCGCATCTTCAATACCTACGGCCCGCGCATGTTGGAAGACGACGGTCGCGTCGTTTCAAATTTCATTGTGCAGGCACTATCCGGAGAACCTGTCACTTTATACGGCGCCGGAGAGCAAACACGTTCTTTTTGTTACGTAGATGATCTTGTGGAGGCGCTAAAACTGTTGATGAATGTCGATGAAGTTTACGAGCCGGTTAATCTGGGGAACCCGAGCGAGTTCACGATTAAAGAGTTGGCTAATGAAGTCATAAAAATCTGCGGCTCAAACTCAACGATTAAGTACTTGCCGTTGCCACCAGATGATCCCAAACAACGTCAACCGGACATTTCGCGGGCCCAGGCGCTGCTTGGGTGGGATCCGACCATATCCCTCAACGAAGGCCTGAAGAGGACGGTGGCGTATTTCAGGCAAGCGGCAATCAAACAGCAGTCAGCGCTTAGCAATAAGTGACGAGCTGTGAGAGGTCAGAGGTCGGAGGTCAGAGGCCAGAGGTCAGAAGTGATAGGCCAGAGTCGCGCTGTTGTTTGCCAGTACTTTTTCTGGCGCCAGGAATGTATCAATTGTACGCAGGATGAGTAGGTAGAATGAGTGACGGTCCTATTATCTTGAGTCTGGAGACCGCGACGCTGGGCGGAAGTGTATTTTTAGGGTGCGGTAAAGAACGGCTGGCTGCCAGGAGTGGCGATCCGCAGGTGTCCCATTCGAACAGCCTGTTGGCTGATATCAACGAAACTCTGGAGGAAGCAGGAATCTCGCTCGAAGAAGTACAGCTTTTTGCGTGCGCCTCGGGTCCCGGTAGCTTCACCGGACTGCGAATTGGCATTGCAACACTGAAAGGTTTGGCTGCCACATTGGAGCGACCATGCGTGGGCGTGCCTACGCTTCAAGCCGTAGCCCACGCGGCGGGACATTCAGCCGCGACCGTGGCGTTGTTGCCGGCTGGACGAGGCGAAATCTTCGCTCAGATGTTTTCGGTTTCCGGGGATGGCAAGGTACTCGAAGTCGATAAAGCAACACATCTCTCGCCACAACGGTTAATAGAGAGGTACGGCGCCGTTAGAAAACTTACCTGGGCAGGCAGCGGAGCACACCTGCAGCGTGACTTTCTCAGCGATTACGCGCAACAACAGGGAATTGTCTTCGTCGATCATTCGCGGGAATCAGTAGGAGCGCCTGATGAAACGGAGCAGAGTCTCTGGCACCTTGCAGCGCAGCAAAAAAATCTTGCGGAACATGTCGCCGCTTTGGCTGTGGAAAGTTTTCAGAGTGGCCAGCTACAATCGCCACATTTTTTGAGCGCTATTTATGTGCGACCGTCAGACGCGGAGTTAAAAGAACAATGTCGATAAGCGGGCGGGCGATCGTAGCAGCGAGCAACGGTGTTTCAATCACACCAATGACCGAACACGATCTTCTGGAAGTGGTGGAGATTGAAGAGAACTCGGGATTGAGTCGCTGGGGTTGGGCGGCCTATTACGCCGAGCTGCAAGGAAATAACCGCCATCTTATGCTCGTGGCGCGATTGCCTCATGCCGAAAAGCGCAGGGATTCGCGGAGGTTGGCCGGCTATATTGTCGCTCGAATGGGAGCAAATGAGCTTCACATTAACAACGTAGCTGTGCGAGAAAATTACCGCCGCAAACGACTGGGCTACGACTTATTGGAAAAAATTCTGCAAGAAGGCAGGCGTTCTGCAGTTCCTTGTGCTTTTCTAGAGCTACGGGCTGGAAACAGTGCTGCGCTTGCACTTTATGAAAAGTGTGGGTTTCGTGTGATTTCGCGGCGCAAGAAGTATTATTCAGAACCGGTTGAAGACGCGCTGGTGATGATCATGAAACTCGAAGGAAACGCTTGATCCATCGCAATAATTGGGCTACCATTTTTACGTGTCCGAACATTCCCTGGAGGCTTCGCTGATCGCCTCCGCAAACCAATCTTGCCAGTCCCACCGTCTGAAAGGAGACATGCACGAAAATGGAAAGTACATCTACGGATATGCTCAAGGAAGAGTTGATAAGTCGAGACCCTGAGTTTCGGGAGTTAGCTCGGGAGCACACTCGATACGAACAACGATTAACTGAACTTTCAGCCCTGGCTTATCCGAATGACGAAGAACAATTGGAAGAGGTCACCCTCAAGAAGAAGAAGTTAGCTCTTAAAGATCAGATGTATTCTATTATGATGCAGCACCAGAAATCTCACAGCGCAAGCCATTAAATTTCAAAGCGGAGAACAACTTCTCCGGATCAGTTACTTGTTGGGGGGACGTGGAGGTGTAACACGTCCCCTCTTGCAGCATTAGGTCGTGCTTTACCAGGGTCCGATCAAGACTAGAATAATTTAAGGAGTGACTATAGTTAGAGACGGAATAGTTTACGTAGTTGTGCCGGCAGCCTTGATGGTCGTCTTGCTGATACTGGGTTTCTGGCCGGTGGCCCTTTTGTTTGGAATTCTGTCGGCGTTTATGGCGTTTTTCTTTCGCGACCCGAAGAGGCAGCCTCCTCTCGATCGGGATGTAGTGGTTGCTCCAGCAGATGGTCGGGTGACGCGCGTCAAAACAATCAATGGCCCAGGGTCTGCCACGCTGATTAGTATTTTCCTGTCACCGCTTGACGTGCACATTAACCGCGCTCCGATTGCTGGGAAGATCACCGACATATCCTACACGCGGGGAAAGTTTCTGATGGCTACGGACGACAAAGCTAGTTTGGTCAACGAGCAAAACGCGCTCACAATCGAAGGAGAAAAGATCACCGTCGTATGCAAACAGATCGCGGGTATCCTGGCGCGCAGGATAGTTTGCTGGAAGCGATTGGGTGAACGAGTCGCTTTGGGCGAGCGATTTGGATTGATAAAATTTAGTTCGCGCACAGACATTCTGCTGCCGGAAAGTGTGGAGGTGTTAGTGACTGAAGGTGCAAGGGTGAAAGGCGGAACCACCGTTATTGGGAGGATAAGATGACGGTTGGAACAATACAAGGAGACGCGACAGCGAGAAATCCCGAACGTCGTGGACTTCGAAAGGGGTTATATCTAATCCCGTCCGTTTTCACAGCTGCCAACATCGGCATGGGATTCTATGCCGTGATGGCTGCAGTGCGCGGCTTTCAATTCGTCGGAAACGGCAGCGAATCTGATCTGGCGCAAGCGTCTATCTACCTCGATAACGCAGCTAAGGCGATAGGGTGGGCAGTGCTTTTTGACATGTTGGATGGCCGGATCGCACGCATGACGAAAACGACAACTGAGATTGGCGTCCAACTCGATTCAATTGCGGACGTTGTGACATTTGGTTTGGCGCCCGCTGTGTTGGCGTATGTGTGGGGATATGGCGCCACGCTTGAAGAGGGCGGCAACCTGCATCGCTTAGCATGGTTTCTCTCTTTTATGTATTTGATGTGCGGCGCATTTCGGCTGGCCCGTTTTAATGTTCAGTCTTCGCGGCCCCGCATTCTGGCCGAAGGCACCATTAAGATGGACAAGAAGAGTTTTGTGGGTTTACCGATTCCTGTTGCCGGCGGCTTAATTGCGGCGATCATCCACTTCGCGCCGATGCCTTTAGTCAGGTATGGACCAGAAAGGGCGGAAGTCTATTCGGTGTTGTTGATGGCCCTGGTTGGACTTCTTAGCGTGATGATGGTAAGCACGCTGAGATTCTCGAGTTTTAAGACGGTGGGAGCTCGTAGCCGCAGCATGCGCCCAATCATTCTTGCTGTTGCGGTCGGCATGCTTATTTTTCTCTACTCCCGCTACGTGCTGCTGGCGATGGTCATAGGATACATTCTCCACGGATTACTTTCGCGACTATTTGGAATGTTTCGCCGCCGTACCGAACTTGGAGAAGCGAGCCTTCAACCGAAGTAAACCGATTCCTTGTCAATCCCTAACATTGTGCTGATGTATCGTTAGTCCTATTTTGACGGCGACTTTTCACGCGGTGGAGTGAAGGCCACTAACCCATGCTCGGTCGTGAGCAGCACGACATCACCAACTGCAATAGGAGATGCGGAGGTCGTGATTTCCTCGCCGACTGGAAGTGAATTAACCAGGCTTCCGTCACGAAGATCAAGCACCACTCCGGCGGGACTTGAAAGAGGTGTAAACAGGGCTGCTGTGTGGATTACCAGTGGTTGCGAAGCGATTCTTCCAGGGAGTTGGCGTTTCCAAAGTCGCTTACCTGTTAGCGAGAACTTGTAAACGAAATTGTCCAGCGACGACACCAGCAGCTCTTCACCTACACGAATTACTGCCTGCACTCCGGCGCCGGTGCGCTTGCGCCAGATCAACCGACCACTTGTAGCGCTGACGGCGTAGACATATCCGTCTCCAGAACCGAAATAAACCATGTCGTTTCCATTAGCTACTGGCCCTCTCACCGGTCCTCTAGTCCGATAACGCCAGAGAAGCTTCCCGCTGCTCTCTTCAAGAACCAGTAAATTGCCATCTTCGCTGCCAACGTAAACGCGTCCGTTTGAAACTACGGGCTGACAATTAAAAGGCGCGCCATAATCAAACGACCATCGCGCCTGGCCATCGCTGCTGTCAAATGCATAGAACTTTCCATCGCCTCCACCGGCGAATAATTTCCCGTTGCTAAGGGCAAGCGATCCGCGCAACGGCATTGCGAGCGTCCTCATCCATTGCGTCACACCACCTTCACGTCCCAGTGCGCGCAATGCTCCAGTAGCGCGGCGGACGCCACCGTCGGGTTTGCCTGTTTCGGAAGCTACATAAACGCCGCGACCGTCAGCCGCCGGAGAGGCGGAGAGTTCTCCACCCATTTCGGAGCGCCAGTTGAGTTGTCCATTGGCTGCCTGAAGCGAAATGACTGTTCCTCCGGAAAGGGGAAGGTAAACGCGTTCTGCGTCGGCGGCCGGCGTGAGATTAAGAGTTAGATTCGATTCGTATCGCCAGGCTATTGTCAGAGGTTGGGCGAGCAGCGTTCCATTTACAGATCTTGAATCGCTCGTTGTACTGACACTTTTCTGGGCAGAAGTGGATGCGATTCCAACCAGCAGCATGAGATATAACATGCATGCCGCGGTCGCCGTTCTGACCCAGGAATTTTTACGTATCCGCATTGCTTTGCTAAATCTATTGCGAAATTCGTTACGGGCTCGTTACGAGACAAGAACTTTAGAGTTTAACCTTCACGTTGCTGCGTTGATGAAGACAACATCAGTTCGAGTTCCAACCTAGAGAACCAAGAGCCCCAAATTGCGCAACGTTCATTTCAACCGTCGTCACGCTTTAGGTCCGAAGGACCACCAGTTGATAGCCCCGTCCCGTTAGGGCGGGGAATCCCATTCTCTTGATGACCCAGAGGCCCGGAGGGCCGTCACAAATGCTGACGCACCTTCGGCGCTCAGATAACTAAAGGACGCATCTACCCCGCCCTCACGGACGGTGCTATTAACTGCCAGTCCTTCGGACCTGAGATCCCAAAGTGAACGAGGGCCCATCTGCTTTCCGTTCTTGAGTTATTCAAATCCAAAAGTATAATCCTCAGTCCATCTTTTATCCGTAACCTGTTTGACGCATTCAGCGTTGCTAGAGGTTTTCTTTTTTGACACCGGCGATTAAACACGAAACCGTCATAGTACTTGACTTTGGATCGCAATACACTCAGCTAATAGCTCGTCGCGTCCGCGAAGCGGGTGTCTATTGCGAAATCCTCCCTTTCAATACGCCCACCGAAAGAATCGCGGCTCGCCAGCCGAAGGGGTTGATTCTGTCAGGCAGTCCGTCGTCCGTCTATCAGGAACAAGCGCCCCGTCCGGATTCACACCTATTGCAATCGATCAAATCTCCCATTCTCGGAATCTGTTATGGATTGCAGATTCTGGCGTTTGATATGGGGGGCGAAGTTAAGGCATCACCCAATCGCGAATTTGGTTACGCGAGGTTGAAAGTTGTGGACGAGACTAGTTGTTTGTTCAAAGGTCTACCGGGCGAGATGGACGTTTGGATGAGCCACGGCGACCAGGTGACTTCAGTACCGACGGGTTTCCGTGTCACCGCAGTGACCGATGACGCCCTCAACGCTATGGAAGATGTCGATCGAGGAATATTCGGCGTTCAGTTTCACCCGGAAGTCGCTCATACCCCGCTCGGCGCCCAAATAATTCGTAACTTTCTTTTTTCCATCTGTAAATGTCGCGGCGATTGGTCTCCAAAAGCCGTAATTCAGGAACAGACGGCGCGCATTCGCGAACAGGTGGGAGATACAGGCTGCGTGGTGGCAGGACTGTCAGGCGGCGTCGATTCAACTGTGGCTGCAGCTTTAGTCCACCAGGCGATTGGTGATCGGCAAACATGCATCTTTGTCGATAACGGCCTCCTGAGAGACGGCGAATTTGAATCCACGCTGGCAGTTCTCAAGCAAAGCATGAATCTGAATATAAGGGGCGTTCGGGCCGGCAACTTATTTCTCACCGCATTGCATGGGATAACGGAGCCGGAAGAAAAGCGGAAACAAATTGGAAGAGTTTTTATCGATGTTTTTGATGAGGAAGCTAATCGCCTTGGTGATGTCGACTTCCTGGTTCAGGGCACACTCTATCCGGATGTTATTGAGTCAGTTTCGGTTCGCGGCCCATCTGCGGTCATAAAAAGCCATCACAACGTAGGCGGATTGCCCGAGAAGATGAAATTGAAGTTAATCGAGCCGTTAAGGGAATTGTTTAAGGATGAAGTAAGGCTCATCGGAAGGGAACTGGGGGTTCCTGAAGAAATCCTTACGCGACATCCATTTCCCGGTCCTGGCCTGGCGGTGCGGATAATAGGTGAGGTAACTGAAGAGCGAGTTCGGCTGCTTCAGGCTGCGGACCGAATTCTCGACGAGGAACTTCGGTCAGCTAGTCTCTACAATTCAGTCTGGCAGGCTTTTCCCGTGCTATTACCGATTTCAACAGTTGGCGTGATGGGCGATGAGCGCACATATGAAAAAGTGGTGGCTATTCGGGCAGTGACAAGCGTAGACGGAATGACTGCTGATTGGGCAAGGCTTCCACACGATTTGCTCGCGCGTGTTTCGTCGAGAATAATTTCCGAGATTAGAGGAATCAATAGAGTCGTCTACGACATAAGTTCCAAACCGCCGGCCACGATTGAGTGGGAATAGAAGTCTTTTCTGCAGTTCAGGTTGGTTCACCATTGATGTCGCACGCAAGCCAGGTGAATTTACAGGTTGGGAAGGGGGCAAAGCGCAGCGCGCCCCCGCTCAAGATCCAAAGTCGCAAACATTAAATCAATCACTCAACCATAGGCGAAGTTTAGTGGCTAGTTTTCTGTAGAGTGGTGTTGAAGCTTGAACTGAGCGGGGGCGCGCTACGCTTTGCCCCCTTCCCAACCTAAGAGGACGCGGAGGTTTTTGGTTCTTCGGTGTTGAATAG
>JALYTI010000450.1 GCA_030854375.1 Acidobacteriota bacterium
GTAGATAATCGGCTTGGGCCGGCTGTGAAGATATTCGAGAACATCCGCAGCCTGCATCCCCCAGTCAGCGACAGTTTTCTCGTCGATTCGTCCGCCAGGTGCTGTGCGCAATCTGGTGGCAAGATCGCCTCCAGAGATAAACTTCATTACCAGATAGAAACGTCCGAGCGGTTCATCGTAGAAATAATCGTAGATGGTCGGAATCGAAGGGTGTTCCAGGGACGTGAGCAGTAAAGATTCTCTTTTGAAGTCTCCAATCGCTTTTTCGTGCTGTGTCGGATCCAGGTGTGCCTCCACCATCTCTTTCACAGCTCGTGGCGCGTCGCCCAGGTTTCGATCCTTTGCCAAATAAACGGCACCCATGCCGCCGCCGCCAATGCGCCGCACGATCTCGTAGCGAGTGTTTAAAACGCTGCCCGGATCAAGCTGTTTGATGGTGGCCTGGTGACCGCCAGTACTTCCTTTTTTGGTTGTGTGTTTGACTTGTATCGGCAACTCGCCAGTGGGTGTGCCACCTATAGAACCGGAGGAGATAAACTCACGTTCACTGGAATTCGCAACGGCCTGCGGTGACCTGGGTGAATCCGGTGATGCCGGTGCTGCCGCGCCACTGCTCTTCTCAGCGGCGCCCTTAGATTCCTTCGCGTCGTTAGCAGTACTGGGGGAAGCAGCCGTGTGCTCCGAGCCGCAATTGCTGCAGAAAGCTTCGCCTGTTACGACAGGCTTGCCACATTTAGGACAATCACCCATTTATCATATAACCGTCGGGGTCGGTCAGATTTCTACCTTCTGGGCTATGCGGTTCGCAAGAGGCTATTTGACCATGCGGAATCGGAGAAAAGTTTTTCCCACGATGATCTCGTCGCCGTCCTTTAGCTGCTGGCGCGTCCCGGGCGACAATCTTTTTCCCCGGTTGATGAACGTTCCATTGGTCGACCCCAGATCCTCCAGAAAATACTTCCCGTCGTGAAATGTAATGCGCGCGTGGCGCCGCGAGATCTTCGCCTCCGGATCGTCAGAATCCAGATCGACATCTGGAAAAACTCCTCCATCGGCATCCCACCTTCCGATCTGTGATTCCGATGCACTTAACAGGAATTGTTTGCCGACCGATTTACCGCGCTCGATGATAAGCTTCGCGAGCGCCTTGTCAGCCGAACCAACTGGGGAAAGATTAAGGGCTGCCGCAGTTTTGCCTGAGGCTGCTTCGGGTTGGGGGACCTGGGACGGTGAGCGGGAACCATTCTGTCCGTCTGGGTCAGCTCGGAACGAGCCTGTGCCTGGAGGATCGGCAACGGGGTTTTGGCGCGAGTTAGATCCCAAATTCGGCCTCAAGGGTGCACCGCATTCGTCGCAATATTGGGCACCGTCGAGATTTTCGGTTTTGCACCTTTCACATGTAATCATTGTATTCGGAAGTTTGCGACTCGCGCCCAATCCGCGCTAAATTCTCAATTTGTACGCTAGAACGGAGTTCAAGAACGGTGGGTCATTCTATCGCGAAACTATTCGACTGCCAACGTCGCTAATTCAGGGGCAGCCGGCGGGAGGTAGGATGCAGGAGCAGGAGGCAGGTGCAGGAGGCAGGCAGCACGAAGCAGAAGGGAGATAGGCGCACACACGTAACCACGCACACACCGTTTAGAAAGGGCACTTGTGCCCCGGCAGGCGAGGCGGACAAGTCCGCTTTCTAAACGACGTGCTGGTAAGGCATCGGACATTTGTTCTTCCTGCTCCTGCTCCTGCTCCTGCCGCTGCCTCCTGCCGCTGCGCCTCCCGTTAAGTGAAACTGTTGACCGGTTTTTGACGTAAGAGTTACACGAATCAAACTGGTTTCGATTCCAGCGCGTTTTTGTGCAAGATAAATGCCTATCAGTAAAAGAAGTTAACCCAGAATTAAGGAACAAGTTATGGCCTTAACCCGTAGGAAGAAGATTATTATTGCGGTCTCGGCCGTGGCACTGTTGGCGTTAATAGTCATCATCAGTGTCTTCGCCAGCCGCAAAGACGAACCTGAAGTGACGACGGTAAAGTTGGAGGTTAAGCCAGAGCTTCGTCAAACTGTGACTGCCTCAGGCGAGGTACGCCCGATTCGTTACATAAAACTTACCAGCGAAGTACCGGGGCGCATTGAGGAAATTTACGTTAATCCCGGCGATCAAGTCGTTCAGGGTAAGCCTCTCGTACGCGTCGATCCCACTCAACTTCAATCGAACCAGGAAGCGCAATTTGCAGCAACGCAAGCGTCGCTGAATGACATTCAAAGCGCGCGCAATGCGGTCGCTTCTGCTCAGCAAGGCCTGATCGTCGCCGAATCATCCGTCGCGTCGGCTCGGCAGCAGCTGGTTTCATTGCAGACAGCGGTGGACCGCGCTCAGGTCGATTTGAACACTGCGCAAAGAGAACTCAAACGTAACAGCGATCTCATCGAGGCCGGAGTTGCGTCCCGTTCGGAGTATGACGCCGCGCGCGATCGTTTCGACCAAGCGAAGATTGCAGTACAGACCGCCAAGGCAAACCTGGAATCTCAGCGAATTGCAGTGAATGAGGCGATGGAACGAGCCAACCAGCAGAAGATCGCCGTCCAGGAAGCAAAAACAGGTATCAGGTCATCTGAGATGCGGGCAAGCCAGCAGCAGGCTTTGCTGCGTGGTCAATCCAGCCAGCGCTCCAAAGCAACTCAGCTGTCGCCACTGACTGGAGTGATCGCCGACATTCCCACGCGGGTTGGCGAGTATGCGCTAGCCGGCGTATCCACCACGCCGCTCATGACAATTGCGGACATGTCAACAATCAACGTGGAAGTCAATGTTGATGAGACGGAGATTTCGAATGTCGAAGTTGGACAACAGGCGAAAGTAAAAGTGGACGCGCTGGGGGAGAAGGAGATCACGGCAGTAGTTACGCAAAAGAACCCGCTTGCGGTCTCAAAGTCTGATACGCAGGGTGGACTCTCCAATCGTGTGAATGTTCAGGAAGCGAAAGAGTTTAAAGTTACTGTTGAACTGCGGGACATGCCCGATGACGTTCGCAACGGTTTGCGCCCCGGCATGAGCGCAACAGCTACAATCACGACTAAGACAAAGAACAACGTAATCGCTGTGCCACTCGAGGCAATCGTTGAGAAAGCGCCGC
>JALYTI010000057.1 GCA_030854375.1 Acidobacteriota bacterium
CTGCTTGCTTGTTTCCGCCTGTACGCTGAAGAGTCTTTTCGATTACCAGCCGTTCGATGTCTTCCAGTGTCATGTTTGGTGGTACGTCCCATCCCGTGCCGGCCGGCGATCCTTCAGGGAGCGAACCGTTGTCGAATGGCAGGTCAACGGGTTCAATGCGATTTCCTTTGGCGAGCAAGACCGCCCTCTCGATAACGTTTTGCAACTCTCTTACGTTGCCCGGCCATGCATGTCCAAAAAGTCGCTGGTACGCAGCCTGTGAGACACCGGCGATTGACCGATCGTATTTCTGTCCATACATGTGGAGGAAGTGCTCAGTCAACAGCTGTATGTCTTCACTCCTATCACGGAGAGGCGGCACGTGAATAGTAATGGTGGAGATGCGATAGAACAGATCGTCGCGTAGAACACCGTCACGAATGGCATCGGCGGGCGGTCGGTTCGTTGATGAGATAAGACGGAAATCGACGGCGTAAGTCTTCTCAGAACCAATCTTGCGGTAACTTCGCTCCTGCAGCACGCGCAAAAGTTTCGGCTGAAGTTCAACCGGCATTTCCGCGATTTCATCCAGCATTAGCGAGCCTCCCGCGGCGTGCTGCACCAGACCTTCTTTATCCGCATGCGCGCCTGTGAAAGCGCCTTTGGTGTGGCCGAAAAGCTCGGATTCAATCAACTCTTTTGGCAGAGCAGCGCAGTTAACTTTGATGAAAGGTTTTCGGGCGCGCAAAGAATTGTAGTGAATTGCGTTGGCAATTAATTCCTTGCCAGTTCCAGACTCGCCAACGATCAGAACATTAGCATCCGACTTCGCTACTGACTCAATCATTTCGTAGATAGTTTGCATCGCTTTGGAAGAGCCGATGATATTAAAATATTCCGCACGAGTTGAAAGCTGCCGGCGCATATTTGCGTTCTCCGTGAGCAGCTCCCGCTGCTTCAGAGCGTTTTCAACCCGCAGTTGAAGTTCTTCGAAGTCGAAGGGCTTATCAACAAAATCAAAAGCTCCGGCTTTCGTAGCTTCTACAGCTTTGGGCACCGAGCCGTGACCGGTGACGACAATTACCTCCGTCGTTGGGCGCGCGTCTTTGATATGGCGCATCACTTCGAGACCGTCTATATCCGGCAGTTGCAAATCGCAGATCGCCAGATGATGTCCACCCTGATCAAATAACTCTATCGCTTCAGCTCCCGTAGCCGCTGTATCGACTGAATAGCCCTCTTCAATAAGATTCTGCTTTAACGAATCGGCCATCGTGGGCTCGTCATCAACGACAAGAATTCGTACGTCCTTCTTCTCCACTAATAATCCTCCTTGAAAATTCTTTGTTGGTCTGAGGTCTGTAAAGTCCTTGCGGTAGCACAGCGACCGCTGGCGTAGCTATGGGTCGAGCGGGAGGCGTACGCGTAGAGTGCCGTCCTGGCGCTCCGCAGAACCGCCATGTAACTTAATTACTTTTGCCGCAAGCGACATTCTTATTTCGTCACTACCAGCAAATGAATGAAAGGGATCATGATCCAAAGGATCAATTAATCGCCACTCGATCACGCCCTCCTGCTGACTTTCAACCCGTTCGCGTTTCATGTGAATCTTCAGCGGTGCTTGCTGCGATTTGTTCGCTATCAGTTTCATAGCACCGAGCGAAATCGACTTGAGAGCATCAGAAAGCACTGCCGCATCGAACTCGCCAATTAGCGGAGCGGGTTCCGAGTCGATCACGACCGAACCCACGAGAGCGCCGGTCACGCGCGGACTATCATTCAACCCTGCCGCTATCCCGCGCATGATTTTTTCCAGATCTGTTCCTGCTCTCTTCTTAAGCTCGAGTGGTTGTCCAAATTCCACAATCATCGAAAGATCGGCGGCAGTTCTGTCCAACCCGGTGATCAGTTTTTTGATAGTCTCCAACTCATCGCCAGGCCGCTCGCTCTTTTCCAATCGCTTCCGAAGGAACGTGGCATAGAGTTTGAGACCATTTAACTGGTTCTTAAGATCATGAACAATTTGGACAGAAGCCCGTCCGAGCGTCCGCAGCGCGTCGTTATCCTCGTTTTCCGATATTAAAGGCTTCATTAGGGCTTGTGTAGCGCTTGCGATGATTACCTCCAGCTAGCTCGGGGGAAAGGTGCTGGAACCACCGAAGTGTACTAATTAGACCCGGACAGGGTGAATGCGATATGTCGCATTTCCGTGCGTGATCTTCAGTGCGCGATCTTAACAAAAAACGTTTTCGTATTCTAGTGATACAGGATTCCGCTGACGGAGGCAAATGCAACCTTGAATCCAACTACGGAATCTGTCCAGGGTAGAGAGTTTGAATCCCTGGACAGTAACGATGATGTAGTCACGGTTTTGCTGGTGGAGGACACAGAAGACAACCGCCAGATGATGAGAAGACTGCTCGAGCTCAGCGGCTACCGGGTTGTAGAAGCAACCAACGGCAAAGAGGCCGTAGAAGTGGCTTCCCAGGAGCGACCTCAGGTTATCCTGATGGACCTTAGCTTGCCCTTGATCGACGGCCTGGCCGCTACTCGCCGTATCCGCAGTTTGCCGGAACTCACCAAGGTGCCCATCGTCGCCGTCTCAGCGCATGACACGGCCGACTTCCATAGCGAGGCGTTGGCCGCTGGATGCGATGCCTACATCACCAAGCCCATCGACTACACCGAGCTTGAGGATCTCATCCAGCGCTTGCTGTCAGAGGATCGTTGAGATCCGCAAGCATTACCATCCCCATCCGGAATTATTTTGGAAACAATTCATCCCTGTTCTTGTCTAAAGGAGTGTCTTAGCCGTAGGTCCTGGTGGGACACTCAAACATTGCCAAATCGGTTTGAGGCAAACTAGAATTCAGGACAGGCAATTTTCATGGCTTTAGAAGAGCGACAAATTTCCGGGTCTGACGACTCGCGACGCACCGTGATCATTACTGTCGCTGTAATCGCGGCAATAGTCATCGCGATTCTCTTCTATTTTTTAATGAGGGCGAGCGGTGGGGGCGGCGCGGCTGAACAGAGTCTCGAAGGAGCAATACGTTCGGGATCGCCCGAGTTTGCGGAGTATCAGCCCAAGATTGTCCTGGATGAGCCGGAGGCGTACGAATCGAAGCGAGCGCTTGGCGATATCGTTATGAATTTACAGACGACTGTTCGCAATTTCACGGGACGCACACTCGGCGGGCTAGAAATAAGAGGAATGGTCGTGGACCATCAGGGTAAACCAGTCAATCAGCGCACCGTTGTGGTCATTCCGGGCCAACAGTCGGAATTAGGGCCCAATAAGACAACAGCGGTTCAGATACTACTGGAAGGAATGACGGACAGTGACGACCGCGCCAATATCAAAATGGAGGTGACCGGGTTTAAGTTCAAGTAAGACAAACTCAGCTCTGGCTTCACCAGGGACTAATGAGTTGAAGCTCGGCTACTCGCGATCGAGAAATAGCTCTTCAAGTGATTGCTTCAGAGGCTGTACGGATACGAGTTTTCCGCCTGCTCTTCTAAGAGCTGCCATCACTTCATCGATATTCTTCTCATCCGGTATTTCAATCCTCAACCCGCTGGGCGTTGAAGTAACTCTAAAGCCATCGCCTCCGCCTAAATAGAAGCCGAGTGCGGCTTCGTTGGTTCCACTGACCACGACTTCAACAAGATTAGGACCTGTGATGCCTTGGCGCAGTTCTTCGAGCGATCCTATTTGGGCAAGCCGACCACCTTTTAGAATAGCCACGCGGTCACACAGCACTTCTATGTCCGAAAGAATGTGTGAACACATGAAAACAGTTTTGCCCTCCTGTCGTAGGGCTGCAATTAGATCCCGAACCTCGCGCCTTCCTATTGGATCCAAGCCACTCATAGGTTCGTCGAGAAAAACCAGCTCCGGGTCGTTCACCAGCGCTTGAGCAAGACCAACGCGCTGCAACATTCCTTTAGAGAATTTTCTTAGCTGTGTGTTCCACTTGCTCTCCTCGAGCCTCACTCGAGTGAGGACGTCACGTGCTCGATTAATTCGCTCGGATTTTGAGAAGCCGAAGAGCTGACCGCAGAAGATTAAGAACTCCATCGCACTGAGATAGTCATAGAAATAAGGATTCTCCGGCTGGTATCCAATGCGACTATGCATGGGTACTTCCGAAATGTCGTGACCAAGAATCCGCGCACTTCCTGCTGTCGGAAAGATCAACCTCATCAATAACTTCAGCGTCGTTGTCTTTCCCGCGCCGTTTGCACCCAGAAAACCAAAAATCTCGCCTTGATTAACCGTCAGAGAAAGCCCATCCAGCGCCCGTACTTTTCGCTTGCGCCAGAATCCCACCTCGTAATCCTTGGTCAAGTTATTAATTTCAACAACGCTGGTCATAGTCTTCAGGAGCGTTCTCTGATGATTAATGTTCACCTGGGCACTTCGGATCTTGGATCAAGATCAACATCACAATTACCATTGACTAGAACGTAAGGTATTCCTGCTGGGTCAAGTGGTGCGCCAGTGGAGTCGACTGACAGCCGCAAAGCGCGTGACAGAACTTCGACCTCTTTCCACGACGAAGGACAACGACCTACTTTGGATCGATATATCGACAAGGCTTTCCGCAATGCATCCCTCTGATCCCACGAATCTAGTTGTAGCAGGCGGCGCCGGGCCATCTCTTTCACTGAGTTGTCCCCCGCTTGCTCATACATACGGCTATAAATCTCCCGAGCCAGGTTGCGGCTTCCTCCCTCGGCGGCCATCCTGGCCTTCATGGCTTCCATCCAGTGAGGGGCGCCCGGCAGTTTGGCTCCTTCACCGTATGCTTTGCTTGCCGCTTGAAAATCATGCTGTTGCCAGTAGATGTAGCCTAAATACTGATAGGGCCGCCAGGCGGATGGATTGGCGGCAATACCTTTTCTTATGATTCGAATGGCTTCCTGGACATTGATGGCAGGTAAAACGGCTGCAGCGTATTCGTAGGGTTCTTCGAATTCTGGATCTAGAGTGGTGGTAACGTCGAGTAAGGGAGCAAGTAAATTGAGATTGAGCTGGCTGAGGTCGTCCAATTGGATATTCGTCTTTGTGTTCAAGATTTTGTGGCCAACGTATTGAAGCGAGCGCATCCAATACCAGTCCGCAGCCAATCCATGAAAGCCCAGACTCGCGCGCTTCACGGTATGGCCGGCTAAGTAGAGGCCCTCTTCTTCTACCTGCAAATCCGCAGTTGGGCGGTGGGAGTCGATCCAGTTCGCGAGCCACACAGTCGCGAGCAGGCTGCAAGCGATAATGCTCACCGTTACAAAGGAGCGTGTTCGGCCGCTTTTATCAACCCGGTCAGACAAACCATTTCTCCATTTCATTTGAAGTTACGGCGGCTGAAAATCAGCGTAGCGGTCGCAAGGATCACGAACACATAAAACAACGCATAAAAGATTACCGCGAAGAGATAGGACAGGTTTGGTACGTGCCCGTGTGCAGCGGGCGTTACAAAACTGTAGTTAGTGAGATTTGGTACCAGGTAGTAGAGCGCAGAAAAAAGCCAACGTGCGCCGCTACCGGTCATCGAACTCGCCAAACCCTTCAGGTCGGCGCTGAAGTGTCCGATGATGAACATGAAGAAGGTCAGTAAGGCTGAGAGCGCGGGCGACGAGAATGATGAGAATAGAAGGGCCACGCTCGTGAGGATGGAGAGTTCCACATAGATCAGTAAGATAGCAGGCCAGATACTAAGAACCAGAGGATCCCAACCGCGATTGACGTAAAGCAGTGCCGCCGAAACGCCAGCGCCCATTACCAGCACATTGACGAGCAGTGTTAAGCACAGGCCGAGATACTTGCCTATGAGAAAGTCACCACGTCCCACTGGCTTAGCAAAGATCGCATAGATCGTTCGCCGCTCGATCTCCTTGTAAACAAGTCCCACTCCAACAAAAATCGCAATAAACACTCCGAACAGCAGCATTGCGCTGAGGCCGAGATCGATGATTATCTTTCGTTCCTGGCCGCCGGAAAGTTCACCCACAAAGATCGCCGCGGCTGTAAGCAGAAGAACAAACAGTACGAGATTGTAAAGTACGCGATCCCGCACGGCTTCGCGGAATGTATTTCGCGCTATGAAGTAAATACGAAGCGCTGTGCCCGACAATTGAGGTAACTCTCCGGTGCGTTGCGTGCCGGCATGATCGGATGTGACGAGGCCGTTAGCCATCAGTTGTCTATCGTCCGGACGCGTCCTCGCCAACCGCTGGTCGGCGATATGTTAAGCCGCCGTTCATTCTCTTTGAGTACTACAAAGACAGCGCTTTCGGGCACAAGTTCCCCGGGTGTGGCAATGGTAGTGTCCCGCTTGGCTGCGACCATGGCGGCATCGATATCGAAGTTGATCAAGTGATACCACCCTCGCGCTGCGCGTGAGTCTATCAAGACAGCCTCCGAAAGTTCTACCTCGGATTCTTTAGTTCTTCCGAGACGCGACAGAGCGGCAGCGTGGCGCACGAGTAAGAAAACCGAACGTGGATAGACTTTTACCGCGTACGCGAGCGTGCGTTCGGCTGCAGGCAGATCATGGGAACCCTCTTCCGCCGCGGCTAGATTAGCGTAGCCTATGGAAGTGTTTATTCCGTGATCGACTGCATAGCGTAGATGTGAGACACCTTCCCCGACTCGGTTCTCCTCGTAAAGCAACGAACCGTAATCGTAGTGTGTTGCGGCCTCGAAGGGGTTACAGCGGAGTGCGATAAGGTAGAGGTGCTCAGCGCGCGCATGGGAACCGTGGTTCGTCTGGGCCAATGCATGGGTCACGCTGTTGGTTGCTTGAATGCTCGCCCAGAGCAGCATTAAGACAGAAAACACGAGGGCACCCACCAATCCAGGGTAAGCAAAAGTGGGTGCCCTGAACGAAACATTCGTCGGTCGCTGGTCGACGGTCGTTTTTCTAGCCGTCTGTTTACTGTGCGATGCGAAGTGAGAGACAAGTCCGGCGGCAAAGAAAAAGACCAGACCGCTCCCCAACCACCGAAACGAGAAAGCGCTGGCGCCAGAGCTTACAGCGAATACCAAAAGCCCCGCACCCGAACCAAGCGCCAAGAGTGGCCGTCGCGCACGGCGCAAAGCGCGCCAGAAAGTCAGGATTAGTGCTGAGCAAAAGGCCAGGAACAGGAAGAGTCCGATGCCACCAAGTTCGGCCAAAATTTGCACGTATTCATTGTGAGCGTATTGGGTAAGAAGCTGCTCGTTCATCTTGGTAAGAGGACTGTTTCGGTGTGTCGCCGCGAATTGCGCCCGTGCCCATGGAAAAGCCACTTCATAATTGTTTGCGCCTACGCCGCGTACCGGGTGGGCGCGGAACATTTCCCAACCAGCGGCCCAGAACAACAAGCGCGCACTTGTACTTGGGTCGGCGACCGATGTGCTTTGGAAACGATGAAGAGAGGTTAACTGCTGCGGGGAATCTGTGTTGCTAACGGTGAACGGTGCGAATTGCAAGACAGTGACGACGACGAAAGCAGACGCAAGCAAACCAACTCGATGTAAGCTACGCGGACGACAAGAGTGCACGGCAAGAATGCCAACGATGAGTAAAACAAGTCCCGCCGTTGCCCCCAAAATCGGTGCGCGCTCCAACGCCTGAATCGTTGCCAACCATGCAAACAACGCCGTTGCTCCACACAACGCTGCCCGGCGTGCCTTTCGCACATCAAAAGCGAGTCCTACGAAGATTGGAATGGCAACAGCCATCGTCTCGCTAAACCCGCTAAAGCCGCGTAAAAGCGGTTTAGCAGTTAGGCGTAGGGAGTGATCCGTAAGAGCGGCGCCCGCTATGGTTTCTATAAGACAGGAAATACTCAACAGCCAGACAACAGATCCCAGCGCATAAATCGATGCCCGCAATACTCTCGGGCGCGCGGCCACCAGGCGTATGAGAACGAAGAATAAAACGTATGCGCCCCACTGGAAGGCAAAGTGAGCAGCCGAATATGGGTTTGCAGACCAGGATAGGGAGATGATGATCCAGAGAATGAAGAGGCCGGCCGCAACCATTAAGGTACCGCTGCTCGGGTTAATAGAAAGGTCGAGATTAACCTGGCCCGTGCGCCAGCGCTTAAGGAGAAGCCCGGTCGTCATACTCAGCAACAACGCCAGCACAATTTCTTGCCTCCACGACAGTCCCCCAACAGAAGGTCTGGGTGGACCAGGGAGGTACGGGACGACGAGTACCACCGGCCACAGTATTCCGACGAGCCATACCGGCTCTCGCAAGGCTTTCTTGAGGTGAGTTACCACTTCGGCTTTTTACAGGAAAAGGGGCGAGAGCTTTGTGCTCTGCGCCCCTGGGGAAACAGTTAGAGCATTGAGCGAGACTAGTTGCCTATCGCCGTGCCAGTTGCAGCCGCCATGGGGGTCGTATCGTTGGCTGCAGCGTAGTAGATGACGCCGGTTGCATCAGAAGCGAACTTACGGGAACCAGTTGAGGTCACCGCGGCAACCGACTGCGGCGTGGCGGTCGTGAGGTAGTTGAACGGGGCAGCGGATGATCCATCGCCGCTGGGGGTAGCTACGAAGGCGTAGCCGCTTTTGAATCCACTAGCGAGGGGGTTATCGACAAGTCCCTGGGCGACAAGCGTGGGGAGATCCGCGTAACGCCCTCCGCCGATGGCGCTTTCGTAGGTGGCTTCGGTGCTTGTAAGTGTGCGCATCGTAGCGGCGGCCGAACCCTCATTTGCCGCACGCTTGGAAGCGAGAAGATTAGGGATGGCGATGGCGGCAATGATGCCGATGATCGCGACGACGATGAGAAGTTCGATTAGGGAGAAGCCTTTCTGGCGTCTGGTATTCATATAATTTGATCCCTCAAAGTAGTAGGGTTACTACGTTCT
>JALYTI010000451.1 GCA_030854375.1 Acidobacteriota bacterium
GAGAAAGGTTCGTCGTGACCGCGCGGATGTTTTTTCGACACTTGCTGAAGGCTTGAAAGGAAAACGCGCGAAGGAGTGGGGACTAATTGATGATTATTTTCCCACCAGCAAGTTTCAGGAATCTATTGACGCGCGCGTACAACAGATTGCCAACGGTGTAACGCAAACTGTTAGTTTGCGTGGTCAAGACGCCCAAGCTGTCAGGTTGAGTAGTAGCGAGATGTGGCAAACTAACACTTTGCAGTACGGTATAAAACTTAATCCGCTCCAACGAGAACTTAAGCCTGCCGGTGTTGAATACAAATACATCAATGTGATTTTGAATCGTGAGCAGCGTTATGCTGATTTAACTGTGCGGGGACCTGAATCGAAAGCAGGTCTGCCAACCAGGCCGGAGGAAATCCAGAAACTTGGTGACTCTTACTGGCCGCTGCAAGCCTATCGCGAACTGGATGATGCGCTCCTTCACCTGCGCTTAAATGAGCCGGAGATTGGATTGGTCTGCATTCGCACGCAAGGAAACATTGACGACGTACTGGCTGTGGACAAAACGCTGGTGGCGAATAAGGACCACTGGCTGGTCCGGGAAATACTACTCCACATGGCACGCGTCATGCGCCGGCTGGATCTAACGGCGAAGAGTTTCTTCGCAATCATTGAGCCCGGAAGTTGCTTCGCGGGGAATTTGCTCGAGCTGGCTTTTGCCTCAGACCGAAGTTACATGTTCAACGACACGGACGAGACTGTGAAGATGGAGCCTGTGGAAATCGCCGTCAGCGAATTAAACGCTGGCTCCTTGCCGATGAGCAATGGCTTGACGCGGCTTCAATCTCGCTTTCTCGCAGAGCCGGACACGCTTCGCTACATCTTTGAAGTCGATAGAAGCTTTAACACGGAAGATGCCGAGGAGATTGGGCTGGTTACTTTTGCGCCTGATGACCTGGACTGGGAAGATGAAATTCGCGTGGCGATCGAAGAAAGAACTTCCCTGTCACCGGATGCGCTTACGGGCATGGAAGCGTCGCTGCGCTTCGCGGGACCGGAAACAATGGACACAAAGATCTATGGCCGTTTGACTGCCTGGCAGAATTGGATTTTCCAGCGACCAAACGCCATCGGTCCGCAAGGTGCGCTTACTAATTACGGCAAGCCGACGCAGGCGCAGTTTGATTTCAAGAGGACTTAAATGAGAGAAGCTCAGAGGCACGAAAAATGGTTCAAGAAATAGAAGCTCATGGTAAGGAAGGCGGGCTTGCCCTCGCTCGGCTTGAGTGCCATTCAACGCGCGGGGGTAAACCCGCCTTCCCAACCTCGAGACTACTTTGCTTGAGTGCTTTCTTTGTATCTGAGTAGTTAACTTCGTCGAAAAAGAATTATGAACTTATACGATCGCATTCCTAACAACGTTAATCTGGCCGAGGATAAAAAACTCCAGCGGGCGCTGGAGAAATGGTTACCAAACTACCTTGACTGGTGGCAAGAGATGGGTCCCGACGGGTTCCAACAAAAGGACGTTTATTTGCGAACGGCCATCAGCGTGGAGCCGGATGGTTGGGCCAACTTTGATTTTGTGAAGATGCCGGACTATCGATGGGGCATTTTTCTCAAGCCCGCAGAGGCGGATGCGAAGATTGGCTTTGGAGACAACTTTGGCCAGCCCGCCTACCAGGAGGTCCCCGGCGAATTTCGCAATTCCCTGCGGCGCATCATTGTCACACAGGGCGATACCGAGCCTGCTTCCGTTGAGCAGCAGCGTGAACTCGGCAAGACCTGTCCTTCGCTTTATGACCTCAGGAATCTTTTTCAGGTCAACGTGGAAGAGGGCCGTCACCTCTGGGCCATGGTTTATCTACTACAGCGTTATTTTGGGCGCGATGGTCGCGATGAAGCCGATGCGCTGCTGGAACGAAGAAGCGGGAATCCCGACAAGCCGCGAATTCTCGAAGCCTTTAATCAGCCCTGCGATGACTGGTTGAATTTTTTCTGCTTCACGATGTTCACCGATCGCGACGGCAAGTATCAGCTTTCGGCGCTCGCTGAGTCCGGTTTTGAACCGCTGGCTCGCACCTGCCAATTCATGTTGACTGAAGAAGCTCATCACATGTTTGTCGGCGATACCGGTCTGAACCGCGTTGTGAAGCGGACCGCGCAATTGATGAAAGAAGGCGATGTGCGCGAACTTGGCGGTATTCCACTAGACATTATCCAGAAGCACATTAACTTTTGGTTTAGTTATTCCCTTGATCTTTTTGGCGGGGAAATCAGTTCAAACTCAGCAGACTTCTTCGCTGCCGGCCTCAAAGGACGTTACAAAGAACAGGAGCAGTATCAGGATCACATTATCGCTGAACCAAACTTTACGATGAAGGTCGTGGAGGGCGGAGCACTTAAGGAGCGCGAGGTTCCTTTGCGCAACGCGTTGAACGAAGTGTTGCGTGGGGAGTATGTCAAAGACTGCGAGAAAGGACTTGCGCGCTGGAACAAGACTTTGGCTGATGAGGGAATTGGCGAGCGACTCTTTCTCCCCCACACACGTTTCCACAGGCACGTTGGCGAATATGCTCCGCATCATTTCGATATTGAGGGAAACTTAATCGCGCCTGAACAATTTGAGCAACGCAAATCCGAATGGCTTCCGACGATCGAGGATCGCGAGTACGTGCGAAGCTTGATGCACCCTGTGATTGAGCCAGGGAAAATTGCGAATTGGATCGCTCCGCCCGCGGCGGGAATTAAGGGTAAGCCTTTTGAGTTTGAATATGTTCGATTATGAAACCGGTCTTTGGTCTTTGGCCTTTGGTCTTTGGGCGTTGACTTACCAAATGCACGAGAGTCTTCATTCGAGATTCAAAGACCAAAGACCAAAGACCCAAGACCAAAGACTTTTATGCAGGATTTTAGTAAATACGACCAAAAGCTAGAGTTTATTCTTCGGAATGCGGCTCGTATCTTTGCCGAGAAAAATTATCACTCCACCACGATGCGCGACATCTCGCGCGCAACAAACGTCAGCCTCGCCGGGCTTTACCATTATTGCAATTCGAAGGAAGAACTTCTTTTCCTCATTCAGGACAATTGCTTTGGACGCGTGCTCGACCGTCTCGAGGAGCGCCTGCGCGAAGTAGA
>JALYTI010000452.1 GCA_030854375.1 Acidobacteriota bacterium
GGCCACGACCGAATCTTACGTCACCAATACCTCATTACTCTCGCGCTGATCTCGCAACGGTTCGACCAGCCGTCGGTAGATGTCGGCACCGTTTCCTAACTCAACGCGATTGCTTTTTGCACCGGCAAGAATCTCGAGGAATCGGTCGCGTGGAGAAGGAAGGCCGAGTTGGCCCATGAGCTCAATTGCCCGGCAGGCATACTTCAAAATCTGAATCGGTTCAATCCCTGATATGTCACTAAAGAACCAGCCGCAACTTGTGTACATCAACAGCGTATTGCGCTGAAGCTCTAGAAAAGTAAGAGCTCTTTGCTGTTCTGTTCGATCCAGTTCCCGCGGCGCATGACGATGCAGAAACTCTTCGCGCGATTTCTCTGGATCGAGTACCAGCTCAATAGCATCATCGCGTGCTGCCCATGGATCGCTGAACAGCGCGCCACGGGTCGCCTCAAAATAGGCTGCCGCTTCATCGCGCAAAAAATCCAGCGCACTTCTCAACGGCTGGCGCCACGCCTGGTTCCAGCCCTGCGAACCGCCCGTATGACATCCGCAGTCACGAATCCAACGGCTTACCCCGTGCGTGCAACTCCACGAACTGCCTTCGCCTTCAGAGCCATTGCTGATTTCGACTTCCGCTGTAGGCGCATTTTGATCCAGGTATTCGCCGTAGTTTGTGATGGAAAATCCACGTGCTGATGCATCGACTTCCACCGCGTAAGCCAAACAAAGCTCACCGAATTTATGGTGATGTCCATAGCTTTCCCCGTCAGTAGCAACGTTAACAAGCGAACCCACGCCGCCAACCCTGCTCGCCGCTCGCGCAAACCCGTCAACAAGCGAAGCACTTGAATCCAATGCTTGCTCGAAAGCAATCGCGTGGGCGAGTCCCTGATCATAGAAAAACACGGCGATGGATTGGCCTGAGCCATCGCGATGGAAATAGCGATACGGAATGTTCGTGTCGATTGTGGCGCTTGACTCCGGAGAAACAGTTTGCCATCCGTTGTCTTCTGGCTCAGCGGGTTTTGTGTAGGCGTCAGCAGGACAGGCAGGAATGCCTGTCCTACTATTGCGAATGCGCGCCGCCTGTTGAGGCGCAAGGATAACGAAGCGAAGACCTTCGTCAATTAACAAACCCAGCACGTCGTCGTTGCATGCTGTCTCCGGCAGCCACATTGCCTCAGGCTTGCGGCCGAACCGGTGAACGAAATCGGCCATTCCCCAACGAACTTGGGTGCGCCGGTCGCGTTCATTGGATAGCGGCAGGATCGTGTGGTTATAGGCTTGCGCAATCGCGTTGCCGTGCCCGCCATGCTGGGCGGCGCTCTCAGCATCCGCGGCGATGATGTGCGCGTACGTTTCCGCGTGTTGTTTCTCAAGCCAGGTAAGCAGTGTGGGGCCAAAATCGAAACTGATATGCGCGTAATTGTTCACGGTCCGCTCTGTCCCGCTAGTGGCGTCAAGAATGCGAGCGGCGCTGTTCGGCCCATAGCATTCAGAGTGAATGCGTTCGTTCCAGTCTTGAAATGGATGTGCGCCCGGCTCAGGATCCACTAATCCCGTCCAGGGGTTTTCGCGTGGCGGTTGGTAAAAATGTCCGTGGATTATTAAGGCGTTCATCATCGGGAGCCTGGAAATCGCTTCCGGCTCATCTTAACTGAAATGAGAGGATCGATGAATTGGCGAGGGCGCGCGTGCGATGGGGGGACTATGCGGCTGTGGCGCCTGATTGCGGAAAGCCTCCGCATTTCCGCGATGTGCTCCTTCGCTGGTCTAACCTTTTCGCCGGCCAGCCATATCCAGCCCGACGGCGGCAACCAGGATCGCGCCTTTGATGATGTTCTGCATGTACGGCTCCACGTTCTTCAATGACATGCCGTTGTCCAGGCTTGCCATTATTAACGCTCCGAGAATCGCGCCGAAGACGGTGCCGCGCCCACCCATCAAACTTGTACCACCAATCACACAGGCGGCGATTGCATCGAGCTCGAGGAGTTGGCCCGCGTCAGGCGACGCACTCCCTACGCGAGCGGTGTAGATTATCGAAGCCACTCCGGCGAGCGCGCCCATAATGCAAAAGACGGCGAGAATATGCCGGCGAATATTGATTCCAGACAGGCGCGCCGCATCAGGATTACCTCCGATCGCGTAAAGGTAGCGACCAAAGGTTGTGTTCTGAGTCAGGAAGGCTCCTGCTAAAGCGATCGCCAGAAAGATGATTACAGGATTAGGGACTCCAGCATGCAGCCCAGGTGCAAGCTCATAGGAGTTCATCGTGTAGATGAAACCTATCACAATCAGAGAAGGCACCAGGGCGCGAGCGATCGTGGCCCATAAGCTCTGAACGCCGAGTCGATAACGGCGTCGAGCGCGGTTGCGCGCTATCGTCATCCAAATGATGGCAGCCACCGCGAGTGCAGCGATCACCCACCCAACCGTCGGGCCAACGTAGTCTTGCCCAATCGATTTGAAGGATTGCAATCGCAAAGGAATCGTTTCTCCGCGACTCAACCCCAGAATTACTCCGCGCCAGGCAAGCAGACCTCCGAGCGTGACAATGAAAGCGGGAATGTTAAGGTAAGCGGTCAAGCTTCCTTGTATGGAGCCAATTGCGATCCCTACTGCAATCCCAGCAGCCAGCGAAGGTACTAATCCCCACCCGAGCCAACCCTGGGCTATTGCCGCAATGCCACCCGCCAGGCCAACTACAGAACCGACTGATAGATCAATCTGCCCGGTGATGATGACCATCAACATTCCCACGGCCAGCACGCCGGTTACGGCAGTTTGCCGCATGAGATTAGAGAAGTTTCGCGGCTCCAAAAAGATTTGGTTCGTCGAGTAATGGAAATAGATCCAGATGGCGATGAGAGCAAACACCATCGTGTAAGCTCGTAACACGTCGGTGGAAATTTTGAATTTTCCGATCGTGGTCTGAGGAGCGATCTCAGATGTGCCCGGCACCGGTGTTAGATCAGAAGTTGCCGGTGGTCTATCACTTCCGGGCTCATTTGCGGGACTGGTCATAGTAGACCTCACAGACATTTGCGGCTCTGCCGCCGCACGTAATAAGGCTCACAGATACTTGCGGCTTGCCGCCTGATGTGCGGGAAGGCTCTGC
>JALYTI010000453.1 GCA_030854375.1 Acidobacteriota bacterium
TAATCCGTTTGGCCCTCCAAAGAGTGGTCGCGATCAGGCGCGTGCCGCGGTCGAGCAGGAGAAACAGAAGAAAGTGCTGGACGAGATCGTCAAGCATTCACATGTAACAGTCGCCGAAAACTTTCAAGTGAAAATGCCCGAGCCTCAGCAGTCACAGGGCCTGCCGCCTGGGTTTGCCCCGGGTGGACAGGGTGAGCCGCAACCGGTAGAGCCAACGCAGAATAGTGAAAAACCGAAGGCGGGAGATTCTTCGAAGAAGGACAACTCAAAGCCGCGGAAGAAATGAGGCTGTCGTCGGCAGCGGGCAGCGCGGGGTTCCTGGCCCGAGCACCTTGTGCCTGGGGTGCGTCTGCTCGCTTCCTGGTCTGCTGCACATAGCGAATACGATGCAGTTTGGCAATTACCGACTGGAAATTGTTCCCGACACTGAGTTTCGCCTCGATGGGGGCGCGATGTTTGGCGTCGTACCACGCACCTTATGGTCAAGAGTTTGTCCGCCTGACGACCAGAACCGCATAAGAATGAACATGAATTGTGTGTTCATTGAAACAGGAGATGAACGGATACTGATCGAAACTGGAATTGGCGAGAAATGGTCGGCTAAGCACACTGAGATGTACGGCATTACGCGTAAACGTGCATTGGCTGAATCCCTAAGCTCGATCGCCGGTGTGGGAGCCGATGACATTACTATAGTTGTGAACACACATCTACACTTTGATCATGCGGGAGGAAACACAAGGGTCGATACAGGCGGCCAGGCTGTTCCCGCGTTCCGCAATGCCAGGTATTTTGTTTCCAAAGGCGAATTTGAACATGCCGAAGCGCCGAGCGAACGAGATCGAGCTAGTTATTTGCCCGATGATTGGCGGCCAATGGTTGCAACCGGACAGCTTGAACTAAAGGAAGCAGACTACGAAGTGGTGCCTGGCCTTCGTATGGAAACCCATGCGGGTCACAATCGTTCAATGCAATGTTGGCGACTGGACGGCGACGGCCAGACAGTTTTCGGTTTCGCCGATCTGGTGCCCATGCGTGCTCATGTCTCGCCTGCGTGGATCATGGGTTACGACCTCTATCCGAGTGAAACACTTGAAGTGAAGAAGAGGCTGTTACCCCAGGCCGCTCGAGAGGGCTGGGCCTGCGTGTTCTATCACGATCCGGAAGAGCCACTGTGCAAACTAATTGAAGAGAATGGAAAGCTCCGACCCGTTGAATACCAGGGAGTTGTTTAGAGCGGAAAATTTGCGCCCATCACAAGCGCGAGACGTGTCTTAAACAGTGCCGTAATGGAAACAGTAAAGATTGGAATCATTGGTGGCAGCGGACTCTATCAGATGTCGGAGCTTAGCGACGTTGAGGAGATTAATGTCGACACTCCCTTCGGCAGCCCGTCTGACTCCTTTATCGTTGGCACGCTTGAGAACCAGCGGGTCGCGTTCCTGCCACGCCACGGGCGGGGACATCGCTTCACACCCACTGAGGTGCCGTTTAGGGCAAATATTTATGGAATGAAGCTGCTCGGTGTTGAGCGCATACTGTCCGCCTCGGCAGTGGGTTCGCTACAAGAGCAGTACGCGCCGCTCGACATGGTTATTCCTGATCAGTTTTTTGATAGAACGCGAGCGCGCGCGCGGGAATCGACTTTTTTCGGTGACGGAATTGTGGCGCATATAGCATTCGCTCACCCCGTCTGTGACGAACTTGGAGACTTGCTCGAACAGTCTTGCAAAGTCACCGACGTCAAAGTTCACCGGCGGGGAACATATCTCTGCATGGAAGGGCCGGCGTTTTCTACAAAGGCTGAATCGCACGTTTACCGGTCGTGGGGAATGGGTGTGATCGGGATGACGAATCTCCAGGAGGCGAAGCTGGCGCGCGAGGCGGAAATCTGTTATGCGACGCTTGCCCTTGTTACCGATTACGACTGCTGGCACCCGCGTCATGATGCGGTAACTGCCGACGCGGTAATTGAATATTTGAACAAGAATGTGCGCAATGCTCAGCTCATTATGAAAGACGCGGTGAAACGTTTGGGCGAGCAGGAGCGCAGTTGCAAATGTGCTTCTGCACTCAAGAACGCGATCTTCACTGCTCCGCATTTGTGGCCTCAAGAGACACGGAAGAAGCTTGACGCCATAGTTAAAAAATATGCGCTTTCCTAGCATCTGAGTTCTCGACGCGTAGCGTCCGTGTGACTGTAGCCCGGCGTTTCAACGCCGGGATAGGGATAACCATAGTAATCTCGTCGCGTCAGCGACGATTGAGGTTCAACCGTCGCTGACCCGACGAAGGCAATGTGGGTGGGTGATCCCGGCCTTGAAAGGCCGGGCTAGGTTCAACCGTCGCTGTGCGACGAAAACCAATCCTGCCATAACTTGGGCGTGCTGTTATATGAGTCTTTACCGGCATCTAAGAGAGGGTGCCGGGACATCCGGCTCTCTGATTAGGTTTCGGATTACTTCGAGAGGTATTTATGAAAAAACTTTGTCTCACATCTGGTGCGCTGGTAATCGCCATATTTGTTTGCGCTTCGGCTTCATTTGGTCAGGGAAGGGCGAAGACTGGCCCGGATGTCTCCCTAATTCGCGACTCTGATTTGGAAAAAGATTCTTTACACAATCTGGAAGTCGCTCGTCACTACTTCAAGTTGAAGAAAGCCTATCTTGCAGCGCTCAAACGGTGCGAGGAAATCGATGCGGGCAATCCCAACTTCGCGAAAATGGATGAGGTGCTTTTCATTGCCGGTGAAAGCAGTCTGCGACTGGCGGAGAGTGGGGGAAAGCAAAAGACCAAGAACGTATTGTCTCCAGATATGCTGCCGAAAGAAAAACAACTGACGAAGTACAAAACTCCTGATGAACTCCGTCAGGACGCCCGGGTATATCTTTCGCGGCTGGTGGCCGCCTATCCCAACAGCTCTTTTCTTAAGCAGGCTGAAGTCGACTTACAAACGTTGGGTGGTCCCATAAAACTCGAAGGAAGCGCGCAATAGGAAAGAGCAGTGTACAGAAATAATAATGAGAAATCTTAAATGACATATGGAAAAGGTACTGATTTCTCATTTCTCATTTTCCATTTTCCATTTTCCATTGTGTCATTTTGTCGTACCT
>JALYTI010000454.1 GCA_030854375.1 Acidobacteriota bacterium
CCAAGATATGCACGACCCAGCAGATTCAACGGCTCAAACGCTCGTGGACTAACGGTGGTAGCCAGCTTCAAATGTGGCTCTGCCTCCCGATACCGCTTCAAGACCACTAACATTCGACCCATTAACGAAAGTGCCGTTGGATTGCGAGCATCGAGTTCGAGCGCACGCTTCAAAACGGGTTCGGAATTTTCCCACTGTTGCTCTGCCTGCAGTGATTCGGCGATGAGATTCAACGTGGCCGGATCTTTGGCGAGACTGGTCGCTTTCTGGTAAAACGGCGCCGCCTCGTCTGAACGTCCCATTCGTTTCAGCACGCGAGCAAGATGTGCGTACGCAACTGGAAATTGCGAATCGAGTTCCACGGCGCGCCGGTAGGCATGTTCCGTTTCGTTATTGAAAACGCCACGAGCTTGGAGGGCAACACCCATTCGATCCCAGGCGACGGCATTCTTTGGCTCAAGCTGTACGGCCCGTCGGGCGAAGCTTTCGGCTTCCGCGAAGCGTTTCGCGTTATCCGCGCCAGTGCGAGGTTGAACCAGGACCACGCTCAACGCGATAAGTGCATCGACGTTTGACGGACTCCACTGCACGGCGTTCCGGTATGCATTTTCTGCCTCTTCCCAGCGCTGCTGATCGGAATAAATGTTGCCCAGCCCGTAAGCCGCACGGCCGTCAAGTGGCTTAATATTCAGGATGCTCTGGTAGCTCGTTTCCGCGTCGGTAAACCGCCGGGCGTCGCGAAACTCATTTCCCTTCGCCAACAAATCTTCAACTCGTTCTCCAACTCCAGCAGTCGTTGATCCCGCCGAACGTGAAGCGGAACCGCGTCTCGTCGCAGGGGATGGTCTGCCAGTCCGTTTCTTCGCTTCCGGGTTTTTGGGTCTAAAAATTCCGGCTGCGCCGCCAAGCTCAGCTCCGACGTCCTGACCCAGGGCATAGAAGTTGGGAAGGGACAGACCAGCGGCCAGCCCGCAAAACAACAAAATTAATCGAAAACTTGAGGAAGCTCTCATCGATCCTCTCCTTGTTAATTCGTGACGAAGGCTCCAAACATAGAAGCTGGATAATATGGGCATACACAAGACTTCACGAGGCTTATGAAGGCGGATTGTAGCCCAGTTTGCCGGCTATGATCTAATTGGGAAGTCTGTAACGGGGCCCTTGGTTTGCGGCTTACTCTGGCAATGGCGCTAAAGGGAAACCGATCGCAAACCAACCGTTTGCTTTACAACAGTAGGTTACTGACCGGAACGAGCCAGGCGAAATCCAAAATTCTGGTGTCTCAGTGTGGGTTCGAACCAATCCCGGTAGGTAGCAGATATAGGTATTTGTTTATCGTTCGGATCACTGGAGAACGAGCCACCGCGAGCGACAACCCATTCCCTGTTCTCCGCGGGGATCTCTGTCGCACCTGTATAGACGGAAGCCTTGGTAGAAGTCCATTCCCAAACATTTCCGATTAGATCCACCACTCCCCAACGATTTTTTCCGTCAGGATAAGTTCCTACCGGTTTGGGAGAAGACTCCTTCACCACCGCCCGCTTGTCTTCCCAGGTGTTTCCCCAGGGATAGGATTTAAACTCGCCTCCATTGCGGGCCGCGAACTCCCATTCATCTTCAGTTGGCAGACGGTAGGTGACTCTATCGCGTTTTGAGCGCCAGGCCGCGAAGGCTTCCGCATCTTTCGCAGAAACATTTACGACTGGCCAGCGTTCCTGACCGGCTAAGGGTTTACCCGCAACCCAGTGGCTGGGCGATTCGTAATTGGTGTTTCGTACGAACTCAGCGTACTCGGCGTTGGTTACTTCTGTCCGATCCAGATAAAACTTCTGAACCGTTGCGGAATGTTCCGGACGCTCCTGTGGTGGTCCATCATTCCGGCCCATCAGAAATGTTCCCCCTGGAATCTCAACGAGATCAGCTTTGATGCTTTCGCTGCTGGTGTTGCTCGTGTTCTGGTTAGCACCGTTTTTGGCAGCAGCAGCATGCCTCGATCTGAACCAAAGGTATCCACCAATTCCACCCACCAACAACAAAAAGACGAGCGCGGCTCCGCCGATTACTAACAGCGAATTATTCTTCTTGCCGGCCGGGGCTGAAGTCGGCGAGCGAGGTAAGGGAGGCAAACTTGGGGGGACGGTTCCAACTCCGGGAAAACTGTTATTGCCCAGGGCTGAAGTGTTCATCTCTTGATGCACCCGAGTCGCTCTCGGATCTATGGGTCGCGGATCTACGACGGTCACTTGCGGAGTGCTGCCCGTGGCAAGACGGGCCAATCGCTCTTCACGCTCTTGACGCTCTTGACGCTCCACACGATCCATGTGTTCGCGGTGCTTTCGCTCGCGTTCGTCTTGCTCTTCCCTCTCTTTTCGCGCCCGTTCCTTGTGCTGCTTTCGTTGTTGCTCTTTCTCTTCCTCAGCTTTGCGCTCTTCCTCAGCTTTGCGCCGAACGGCGGCCTCGCGCTCAAGTTCTTCCCGCGCAATCCGATCGCGTTCCCGTTGCGCGCGCTCCAAAGCTTCACGCGAGGCGGCGATCTGTTCCTGAGATTCAGCGTCCAGAGCCGACGAACTAATTGTTCCGGCCATCGAGTCAAATGATGTGTCTGAGGTGGTCTGATGCGGCACCTCGCTAGTCGCCTGCAGCGGCACCTTGCTGGTAGTTGCGGCCGGCGTGATCACAGTCTTGACAGGATGAAGCGGCGCAGTTTTTCCCACGGAAGGTACAGTCGAACCCGTTGCTTGTACCGCTTCTTTTAGCTCCGCGAGAAAAACTTCAACGGAAGGAGTGCGTTCAGATATTTCTTTTTCCAGCGCGTGACGGACAACCGCTTCTATTCGTGGAGACACTTCGACGCCAACCGACTTGAAACTCGGCAACGGCAGCGTAATGTGTTTTTTCATGATGGAAGGAATTGATGAACCCTTGAACGGTACATCGCCGGATAACATCTGATAAAGAATAATTCCCAGACTGTAAATATCTGCGCGGGCGTCGGGATCTTCATCGGACCATTGTTCCGGCGCCATATAAAAAGGTGACCCCATCAAACCGCTGGTTTTTGCTTGCACGAACGAGCCAAGCAGTTCACCTGATTTAATTTTTGCCAAACCAAA
>JALYTI010000455.1 GCA_030854375.1 Acidobacteriota bacterium
GCTCTCGTACGAAGAGATTGAATACGTCTGCGACATCTTTGTATCGCTCGGGATTGAGAAGATTCGCCTGACTGGCGGCGAACCGATGATGCGTCGCGATATCGAGACGATTATCGAAAAACTTTCCGCTTTGAAACAAAAAGGTCTGCGCGACCTGGCATTAACAACCAATGGATATTTTCTGCCGGATCGCGCCTCGGGATTGAAAGACGCCGGTTTGGATCGCATCACGATCAGTCTGGACAGTTTAAAGCGTGACACTTTTAAGCAGATGACCGGAGTGGATGTACTGGATCGCGTGCTGGCGGGGATCGAAGCCGCGAAGAGGTCAGGTCTGGAGCCGATTAAGATCAACGCCGTCATCGTGAGAGGTCATAACGAAGATGAGGTGGCAGACTTTGCCGCATTTGCCCGCGAACATAATGTGAAGATGCGTTTCATCGAATTCATGCCGCTCGACTCAGGCCACGACTGGTCAAAAGAAATGGTCGTCTCCGGGCGGGAGATTCGTGAACGCATAAGCGAAAAGTTCCCCTTAACTCCCATTGATATGGAGCGTGGATCGGAAACTTCCGCGCGTTATCGTTTTGCTGACGGCGCACCCGGCGAAGTCGGAATCATAGCTCCGGTAACAGAACCGTTCTGCGGCGCATGTTCGCGCATACGGCTTACCGCCGACGGCCAAATTCGCACCTGCCTGTTCTCGACCGTCGAACATTCCTTACGTGATGTGATTCGCACGGGCGCCACGCGCAGCGAGGTTGTCGATTACATCGAAGGCGTCGTGATGAAGAAGGAGCCGCGCCACTACATCAACGATCCTCAGTTCGTCGCGCCCTCGCGTACGATGAGTTTTATCGGCGGTTGAGATGAGCTCAACTCGAGGCAGCCGAGCGCGAGCTCTCAGATTGCAGCTGCTTGATATCGTTCAACAATAGTTGCTCGTGTCCTTCCGGATTCACCTTCAAATAAGTCTTCCGCAGCACACCTTCAGGATCAATCACGAAAGAAGTGCGGTCCCAGTACATTGTGCCCTTGTAATCACTTTGTCCCACGCCCGCAGCTTGCAATAGTTCTTGATTTGGATCGGCCAGTAAGTCGATCGTGAAAGCAAACTTGTTGCAAAAGTCTTTGTGCGAAGCAACATCGTCGGCGCTGACGCCCACCACCGCAATATTGGCCGCGTCAAAGTCCTGCTTCGATGCGGTGAATGATTTGCCCTGTATGGTGCAACCGGGCGTATCGTCTTTCGGATAAACGTAAAGTACCAGCCACTTTCCGGCGAAATCATTTAGCGTGATCGTCTTGCCGTCCTGATTCTGGAGACTGAAGTCTGTAAAGCGTTTGCCCACTTCTGCTGTCATGTTGGAGTTTTCCTCTCAGTTCAAGTTAATAAAAATGTGCTATGCGTCACGGGAATGATGATTGTTACACGCGCAGAGCGCGGTTGCACGCGCAGACAAACAGTTCTAGAATCCCATCATAAAAGGTAGCAGATTCCATATTGACAATTTAGACAGCTTTCGGGGGAGCCGGCTTTCTAACGAGGCGCGGCTGAGAGTCCCAAGGGAATGTGGATTTCGAGTGCTGAAATGCGGATTTGCTTATGCTATTCCGCAATCGCAATCGTAATCCGCAATCGGGAGACCCCTTGAACCTGATACGGTTAGCACCGTCGAAGGGAGAAACAACCATCCACGCGAAGTCCAACAGGCTGAGCGCGGGATGCTGGTGACCGTTCCATTCCTTTTGATCAGGGTGGAGCGGTTTTATTTTTGTGCCGCTGTGTTCTCGGTGAATACTTGTGTTGATAATGCTTTGATCACCACAGAATCACAGAGAACACTGAGGACGCACAGAGAAGAAATGGAGTTCTTATGAGTACCGCAATCAAACCAACAGAGATCGAAAACACGCAGACAAACAATGAAAAGCCTTTGCCGAACTCACGCCGTATCTATATCGACGGGAATCAACCCGGAGTGCGCGTCCCTTTCCGCGAGATCGATCAAAATCAGACCCGCAATTATGACAACACCATTGAAGATAATCCGCCGGTTCGCGTCTATGACACCAGCGGGCCGTGGGGCGATCCATCTGAACGTTGCGACGTGCACGACGGTCTTCCGGGCCTGCGGCGCGAATGGATTGTGGGGCGGGGCGATGTCGAAGAATACGAAGGCCGCGTAGCTAAACCGATTGATGACGGTTATCTCACGTTCGACGCCGCAAATAAGGCGCGCGTAAAGGACGTAGGCCGGCTCGAAGATTTTCCCGCGCTCCAGCGCAAATCCTTACGCGCACGCGCGGGCGCCTGCGTTACCCAGATGCATTACGCGCGACAGGGAATCGTCACGCCCGAGATGGAGTTCATCGCCATTCGTGAAAACCTGGGCCGCCGCTTAGATCGGAACAACGAGGATCGCGAACACGGGGATCGCGGGCGCCTCGCCCGCAATGGTGGGGCAGAGGCCGCACGCGATTCCCTCCTCCACCAACACCGCGGCCAATCCTTCGGCGCTGCGATTCCCGAGTACGTTACACCTGAGTTCGTTCGCGATGAGGTAGCCCGCGGTCGCGCCATTATCCCGGCAAACGTCAATCACCCGGAGAGCGAACCGATGATCATCGGTCGCAACTTCCTGGTGAAGATAAACGCCAACATCGGCAACTCAGCGGTGTTGTCTTCGATTGACGACGAAGTCGAAAAGATGCGCTGGGCGATCAAGTGCGGTTCGGACACCGTGATGGATCTTTCAACGGGAAAGAATATTCACGCGACGCGTGAATGGATCATACGCAATTCGCCGGTGCCCATCGGCACGGTACCGATCTACCAGGCGCTGGAGAAGGTCGGCGGCAAAGCCGAAGACCTGACCTGGGAAATCTTCCGCGACACGTTAATAGAACAGGCCGAACAAGGCGTTGACTACTTCACAATTCACGCAGGAGTGCGGCTCCCATACATTCCGTTAACAGCGAAGCGCACGACCGGCATCGTAAGTCGAGGAGGTTCAATTTTAGCCAAGTGGTGTCTCGCGCATCACGAAGAGAGTTTTCTCTACACGCGCTTCCGGGACATCTGCGCGATCATGGCCGCCTACGACGT
>JALYTI010000456.1 GCA_030854375.1 Acidobacteriota bacterium
TTGCTGAGCAACGTCCTGTGGATAGTTTGGGGCCTGCACGACCACGCGTATGCGCTCATTTTCCTGCAACTATGTCTCGCTTTTCTCAATATTAGAGGAGCGATAAAGAATCGCACGGCCAGTTAGGTACGAAACTTTTCGTAACTGGCAGTTTGTCCAGCTGAATTGCGGTAGGGGCGGTCCCCATGAAGTCAGTACCACCTCGCGGTAGCGGGTGGGTTCTGGAAAAAAGTCTCATTGACTACCGTGAGGTGGTACTGACCTCATGCCCATCGGTGTGCCAAGGGCAAGCGCTCAAACAGCCTCACTACTAAACTTTTGCATTACTCGCCTATGGCGCTTGTCACTGCTCACTCTGCACTTTCAGGATTCACCAACTCCCCTGCTTGAAATCCGATTTTGCTATGTGTGCCATCACAGAAAGGTTTGTTTGATGAAGCGCCACACCGGCAGAGGGCGATGCGCGGTTTATCAACAATCACCTTATTCCCCTCAGTGTCGAACAGTTCCACGGGACCCTCCACAATCAGTGGTCCATTTTTTGTCGGACGGATCGTAACCTCGGCCATTTCGCCTTTTCCCTCCCGAACGTGTTCTTTGTTAAAAATCAGTGGCTACTCTAACATGGCATCGCACGTTCAGAGTCCAGCCTTCAGTTTGTCCATTGGCGATAAGTTGAAGCTTGAACTCTCAACTGCTTCACGGGGTCCTGATGATCGCCGCGGCTTTTTGCGCGGGCGTAATCAATTCTATTGCCGGGGGCGGCACCCTGATCACTTTTCCAGTTCTCATCTGGCTTGGCCTCGATCCTAAAGTCGCCAACGCTACAAGTACCGTTGCGCTTTGGCCGGGCCTTTTTGGGGGACTCTTTGGGTATCGACGCGAGCTGGAAAACAGTTCCGCGATCCTCCTACGACTTGGCATCACAAGTGTCATCGGAGGCGCGATTGGCTCGTGGTTATTGATCTGGACTCCTTCTCCCACCTTTGCGCGTTTGGTTCCCTTTCTGATTCTTTTCGCCACGATTCTGTTTATGGCCCAGGGGTCAATCAACCGCCGCCTGCGTTTGCAACCGATTGTTGCTGAACCAAGAGCGATGTGGTGGCTGGGCGCTGTTGTGTTTCAATTTTTCTCAGCCATGTACGGAGGATATTTTGGTGCCGGCAACGGCATCCTGATGCTTGCAGTGTTGGGAATTCTCGGACTGCATGACATTAATCGCGCCAACGGGATCAAAAATTTTCTGGGCATCTGCATTAACAGCATTGCCGTATTGAGTTTTGGGCTTTCACATCTCGTAGTCTGGCCTGACGCATTATTAATGGCGGGCGCTGCATTGATCGGGGGTTATTTCGGCGCACATGTGGCGGTTCGCGTAGCGCAAGTCCACATCCGTAGGGCAATTATAGTGATTGGGTTCGTTATCGCCTTTGTCATGCTCTGGCGCGTGTGGCATTAAACGCGCGATCGAACACGTTCTTCTCCGATGACTAAACAATCACTCTCTTATAAAAAGCTTCCCCGTGAATTCTACACTCGCCCAAACGTGTTGAGCGTTGCCAAGGAGCTTCTCGGAAAACTCTTAGTAGTTTCCTCACGAGGCGGCAGGCGAACCTCCGCAGTGATCGTTGAAACGGAAGCTTATCGCGGGCCGAAGGATCGTGCGTCCCACGCCTATGGCGGCCGGAGAACAAATCGGACCGAAACCATGTACCAGATGGGCGGCACCGCATACGTCTACTTCGTTTATGGAATGTATTACCAGTTCAACGTTGTAACGAATGTAGAAGACATTCCTCACGCGGTATTAATCCGCGGAGTTGAACCGGTTGAAGGCATTGAAGTAATGCGCAGGCGCCGTCATCGCCAGCCAGATCACAATCTGACCAATGGACCAGGTAAGCTTTGTATCGCGCTCGGCATTGATCGCAAACTCGATCGCGCCGATTTGTTAGGTGATCATGTCTGGCTGGAGAATGCCGAAAACATTCGGCCCTCTCAAATAGCATCGGGGCCGCGCATAGGAATTGATTACGCCGCGGAGTGGGTTGATAAACCTTGGCGATTTTGGGTCAAGAACAATCCTTACGTGAGCCGACGCTGACAGGGTTCTGTACGCAGGTTAAGAGCGCAGCCTGTCACACAGCCTCGGCCGCCATGCGGACTACACGGGCTTCACTTAGACAGGAAAGTGATGCCAAATCAATAGATTGGACACGTCGCTTGACCCGGCGTTCCCGCTTGACCCGAGGCAAATAATCGCCTGCAGCGAGCATGAGTGATCCGAGAAACCAGACGTGGTATAGTGGTTGCAGCCGAAGAGGCTGGGCGAGCGAATTAACTCCGATCAAAAACCTCGGTCCCGTAAATGCCGTTTTTCATACCATTCATAATAAGACATCGACGGCATTCCTCACCTGAACCAGTCCAGTTACCTGCCCCAACAGCGAGGAAGATCACTCCATGAGTTCTTTATTGATTGTCGAAGACGATGTCACTATTCGCGAGATGCTTTTTGACTTACTTTCCGAGGAGCATTCGTGTTTTCAGACCAACACGGCGGAAGAGGCCCTGAAGATTCTGGAGTCCGAAGACATTAACGTCGTGCTGACGGATATTTCCATGCCTGGCATGAGTGGATTAGAACTGCTGGGACACACCCGCCAACGCTGGCCCAGTATTGAAGTAATCATGATTTCCGGGATACGCGATCGAGAGTATGCCGGGGGTCTGGTCAGAATGGGCGCGTTTGATTACCTGGCTAAGCCTTTCAACCTGGATGATATTAAACACAGCGTCGACCGCGCCGCGCAAAAGTCGCAGCAGGCTTTTACCGGACAACCGGCAGTAGCGGAGTCGGTGGCGGAGGTTGGCGAGCTTAATGAGAAGCCGGTAGAAGTGTTCTCTGCGATCCAGCTGGACAAAGCATTCCCTCTCCATGAACTTCTGGAAATGGGTCAACGCAACCGAATGACCGGCTATTTAAAGTTGAATTGGGACGAGAAAACTAAAGAGACAGCGCGCAGTATGGAAATGTTCAAAGAGCTGGGAGTGGCCTTTGAAGAGGCCCTTGAGTCCCAGTGTGCATTCATCTATCTGCGTGATGGAC
>JALYTI010000457.1 GCA_030854375.1 Acidobacteriota bacterium
GAACTGCTGTACGCGTGCTGCGACTCAAAAATGCAAAGTCGATTGCAATCGTGCCCAGGCTCGAAGGAAACGCCGAAGAAGTTGCATCAGTTGTTGCTCAGGGATCGGTTATGGGTCTGTTTGAGCCGGACAAATATCGCACCATTGATAAGGAGAAGAGGGAGATTGGCCGGCTCATCGTTGTAATAGATGGCGCCGATCAAACGGATCTACAGCGCGGGGTTGAACGCGGTAAGATCGTCGGTGAAGCCGTGAACTTTACGCGCGATCTTGCGAATGAGCCGGGCGCATACATGACGCCAACGATAATGTCGGAACGCGCGCGGCAGGTTGCTACCGAGTTTGGCCTGAGCATTGACGTGCTCGACGAAGCGCGTATGGAACAGGAGGGAATGGGATCTTTGCTGAGCGTGGCTCGAGGGTCAGACGAGCCCGGTAAGCTAATCGTTCTTAAGTACACTCCGCAAAATGGAGTCGAGAGCGAGGGCTTGCTCTCGTTTGTAGGGAAGGGAGTGACATTCGATTCCGGAGGAATCTCCCTCAAGCCTGGAGAAAACATGGAGTTGATGAAGTATGACATGACTGGCGGCGCGACCGTCATCGGCGCGATGCTCGCCATCAGTCAGCTAAAACCTCCTATCCCCATACTGGGAGTCATACCTTGCGCGGAAAACCTTCCGTCCGGCAAAGCTACAAAACCCGGAGACGTGGTGCGGGCCATGACGGGCAAGACCATTGAGGTTATTAACACTGACGCAGAAGGTAGGTTGATTCTCGCCGACGCGATTGCCTACGCAAAGAAACTCGGTGCAACAAGAATTATCGATATGGCGACGTTGACCGGCGCAGTTTCAATTGCTCTCGGGGACGTTCATGCCGCTGTGCTGGGCACCGATCAGGAATTGATCGACGAAATAATTGTGGCCGGAAAAGAGGCTGGCGAAAAATTCTGGCAGTTGCCGCTCGATAAGGAGTATTCCAAACAGATTAAGTCGGATATTGCAGATATCAAGAATGTTGGAGGTCGAAGGGCCGGAACAATCACGGCAGCGGCTTTCCTAAAAGAATTTGCTGACGGAGTTTCGTGGGCCCATCTGGATATCGCCGGAACCGCGTGGGGCGAAGATGCAAAACCTTACAGAGCGAAAGGTCCTACCGGCATCGCCGTTCGGACGTTGATCAAAATTGTAAATCGCGCGAGCGCACGTGAAGGTAATTAACGAGGTAGACTGGGCTCAATCGTGGACATCCGCTGTCATCAATCGTGAACACTCCTTCGTTACATCAGGTCCATGAAGTGTAACTTTATTTGGGTTTCTTGCGATGCGAGACTGTGGCACTGGACTTGATATCAGACTGGCAACAGCCAAAGGAGCGGTGGTCCCACTTACTTAAAAAAAGTCCTCGCCCCACCTCGACGGCCGCTTCGAGGAATCGCAAAACCGCCCCTTTGGCCCCCCTCAAATCCTTTGCCGTTTTCAGTAAAAATCCTGCCTGTCGGATGCAACTCCGCATAGTAGCGTAATCAGAAAGTGTTATAATTTCACCGTTCTGCCGCCAGTGCAAACAGTCGTCTTCCAATCGTGTTTGTTCAGGGGAGTCGAAAAATCCGCGGTGACTAATTACTACAAAATTCTTGGAATTGAGCAAAGCGCCTCGAAATCCGAAGTCAAATCGGCTTATCGGAAACTTGCGAGGTTGCGCCATCCCGACCTTAACGGCGGCTCGGAAAAAGCTGCTCGGGAATTTGCTCTTCTCTCAAAAGCTTACGGGGTTCTGAGTGATGCGCAGGAACGAGCCTATTACGACGAGCAACTGAGCGCTCACTTGAACAGCGGATTCTCTTTCCTTCATTCGAATAACCCCCATGCGCGTCGGGCGCGAAATCTCACCGTGCAGGCAAGATGGGACCGAGTTGTCGATGAAGTCCTGGAACGAGACCGGCAGGAAAACCGCGAGCGGCAGCGCGCAGTGTTTACCACCGTCTCACTGTTTCTCTCTACTTTTTTTGTGGCGATGATTCGACCTCATCTCTGGGAAACCTTTGATTATGCCGGTCTGGCGGTTGTGCTTACTCTTTTTGTGATAGGCGTTTGGCATCTGACGACGCGCTTGCGTGAATATTTTAAACATTACACTTACAAACCGAAGTCTATTCAGGATTCCCTGATGCGGGATGATGAGATACCTGAACAACCATTCACACGCTTCTCAGCGTACACTTTCCTGCTTGTCGGATATGCTCTTAGCATCGGCATCGGACTCATCGTCGGCTGGCATGCGCAGGAGTATTTCAGCGGCTTAACAATGCTCTTCCGCCATAAAGTTGAAATAGTTCAGTCAAGCATGCTCCTGCGTTCTTCAATGGCGCTGCTGATTCCCGACCTGGTTGTTTACCCTCCCATCGCAGTATTAATCGTTGATAGTATGCAGGCTCTAACATCCCGGATTGATTAAGCGGCAGGCTGAAACTTCGACCGATTCTAACGAGATGCTAAATTGCAAAAGACTTTGGGGAGACTTGCGTCTTACTGCGTTGATTATTGCAGTTGTTGTTCCACTCGTGACTGTGCCAGCACGGCCCAGCGCCGCCGCACGCGGACAACTGGAAAACGTTGTGGGAACAGCGGGGGCATTCACCCAGGATCAAGCTGGTCGAAAGTCCTTGACGCCACTTCAATTGGAGATTGAAAAGCAGCGAACGCGTTTGAGTTCCGCGGAAGTTGAAGAACGACGTGGGGGCGTCGCGGAATTGGGTTCGATGCATCATCCGGAGGCTTCCCGTGCGGCAGTTTCCGCGCTTAGGGATCCAGCCGCCATTGTCAGGGCTACGGCAGCGGCTTCGCTACTCTCCTTGCCTCCAGAGGAAAGCGTTGCACATTTGATCCCGCTGCTGAGTGATAAGGACGAGTTTGTGCGCAGGGAGGCTGCTTATGCGTTGGGGACTACGCGCAGCCCAGCGGCATTATCGTCCCTCATCGACCGCCTTCTCAATGACAAAAGAGATGCGGTAAGAGGCGCTGCCGCAGTAGCGCTCGGCCAAATCAAAAGCGCGGCAGCAGTTTCTGCACTAGCTTCTGTTCTTAGTCCGCAAGTTGTATCAGC
>JALYTI010000458.1 GCA_030854375.1 Acidobacteriota bacterium
GGATAGCGGCACCGAGCGCTGATTACGTGAAGTGTATACGCGTGTCGCGACTTTGAAGAGCGGTTTGCCCGGCTTGTGTGCGGCAGAAGCCCATCGAGAAGAATCATAGTTCCTTTTTCTACTTCGAGGGGAATGAGTCTGTTCTCCGGCCAGGGACTCGAATCAAAAACCTCAAACTTCATTCCCCCATTCGCCGCTCGCACCCAGCGTGATTTGAGGCCAAGCTCGTGCCCGCCCGGAATTACCCACAAGCAGCCGTTATTGATGTTTGCGTCTTCGAGAGCAAACCACAGACCAGCAATATCGTGGGGCTCGGTGTACAGGAAAGTGCTGTCCTGATGGCAGGTGACTTCGCCGCCAATCCACGGCTGCTTGAAGATGTACATCGACTGCAGCAGCAAAGGGTGCTCGATACCCAAGGCAGCGGCCAACTGTTGTATGGTCGGAGTCCTTGAGAATTCGCTGAAAACAGGATCGAGATCGTGAAGTGCATGTCCGATCTTATTAATCGAATATTCTGCTCTCTGCTTAAGAGATCCGTCTGGCAGGAACGCATCTTCTTCAAAAAAGAAACGAATCTTGCCTCCCGACTCAAGGAAGTAGTCATCGCTTGAACGATTTTGCTCACGCGTCGAGAATATTGAGACAATGCCACGCGGATCGAAGTCACGTACCAAATCCTCGGCGCGGGCTCGTAACTTATCGCACGACGCCCTATCGACGAAGTTTTCCAGAACAAGAAAGCCGTCGCGCTGGTATTTCTCAAGCTGTTCACGCGTGATCGTCACTGTGGGCCAAAGGTTAACATATGTGGATTTGCGGTCATGAGGTCGTCTCAAGGTGTCGCAGGGGGCGTGGCAAAGACAAAATGACCGCCCGTATGCGCGATCATCTTTGCTAAACTAGGTACTGAGTAAATGTTTTGTGGAGCCGGCTGCCGGAGTTGAACCGGCGACCTTCTAATTACGAATCAGACGCTCTACCAACTGAGCTAAGCCGGCTTCGAATGCAGTCACTTGAAAGTGTCTGCCGGGTGAGATTGCACTATACGAATGCAAACTTTCCAGTGTCAAGCAGGCGAGTAATCAAACGCTGACGCGCTTTAGATACAAGCTTTGGCTTGCTTGACGAAGCCGCAGCCTAAAGGCTGAACTCTGAACCTCCGGCTTCAAACTACATCAATATGTAATCCAAAGCGCATACTACCGGTTTGTTTTACTAACATTGCAGTCAACACTACCGATCGCATTTAGGGAGGACTTGAACGTTATGGGCAGAGAGCAGATGAGAAACCTCGAGGTTTCGAAGATTGGCGGCAGCAGCCAGATAAACGAATTTGAGTATCAAAAACACCAGGGCGAATTGACGGAACAGGAACACCCGCATGAACAGGGAGGGGCGGCCAAACGTCCGACCAAAGCGGAACAAATCGCCCAGGTGACGGCCGCGGCTCACAAAAAAGTCGAGAAGAAGCGAAAGAAGGAGAAGAAGGGTAGTCGTAAGATTTCAGGGGGCTCAAAGAAAGCCGGCTAAAGACTAATGACGAACTTGATGGAAAAACTGGGCGGCGAAGGTCGCACGCGAACCTTAGTTCACTTGTTGCAGCGTCGACCCGTGCCCGTGGCGGCGAGCGGCTTGCGGAAGATCCATTGTGTAGTCCTGGTGCTTATAGTGTTGGGCAGCTACGCGCAATCGCTGAGGGCCCAGCAGCATACGGCGCACGCGCCGCAACCCTTGCAAGCCTTGCCGTCAGCCGAAAAAGTTGTAGAAAACTATTTAAAAGCTATTGGAGGGAAGAAACGTGTCGCAACCATTCGGGATGCGACCTACGAATGGGCGATTCAAATCAAGGATCAACAGATGGGTTTCGCCAGGACGCACGTCAAAACGCCTTCATCGTTGCGAACGGAGATGAAGTTTGGAAATGGGCAAGTTGTATCAGCCGCAAATGCGAGGTCGGCCTGGACGCGGGGTCTTGATGGAAAGCTCCACACCCTAACAGACTCGGAAGCCGCTACTGCCAGACTTCAGGCGGTCCTGGATGCCAGCCACTTACTCCAGTTCAAGAAGAATAATGTTCTTGCTCGCGTAATTTCAGTTAACGACTTTGAGACTACTCCCGCTTACGTTGTTGAGTTTTCTCTCCGAAACGGCGCGAGATTGAGGTATTTGTTCGGCCAGGCTACGAAGCTGCTGCTCAAGGTTGAAGACGATGCCCGCAAAACCATCACGCGATTTGAGGATTATCGCGCGGAAGGAAACGTTCTCGAGCCGCATCGCGTCAGCACAAACAACGGGGGCACAGGTGACCTCACGTTTGTCCTGCAACGAGTAACCTACAACTCAGGTATTTCTGATGCCGTCTTCGATCCGCCGCGCGCAGCCGAAGCATTGGATGTTCCCGCGCTCCTACGGCAAGTTTCACGCAATCAGGACGAATTGGAGAAGCGCTTTACTGAATATTCCTTTTTGCAGAAGGAAACAGATCGGGAGATCAGCAGCAAAGGCGAAGTAAAGAAAGAGACTGTTAAAGTTTTTGAAGTCTTTCCTATCGCCAACCGAGAACCGGTAATGAAGTTGATAAGTGAGAATGGAGTCGCACTCTCGGGGGAGCGGGCCACCAAAGAAGCGAAGCGCGTAGAGGAGGAGTTCCTAAAGGCCGAGCGCGACAAGGAAAAGGACAAGCAACGGGTAGACAAGCATCGGGCGGAGCGCGAGCGAAAGAAGGCTGCCAAAAGAAAAGAGGCAGACGCTGATGAGGATGACGTAGATATCTCGCAGTTCTTGAAAATCCATGAGTTTGTCTCTCCGCGCCAGGAGCGCTTTCGCGATCGCGATGCTGTTGTGTTCGACTTTCGCGCGCGACCAGGATTCAAACCCGGCAATCGCCAGGAGGATCTGATCTCGAAACTGGTCGGAGTCGCCTGGATCGATCCGGCGGACAAGCAGGTGATGCGCCTCGAAGCCAGACTTGCCGAAGGCTTCAAGATGGGTGGTGGTCTGCTGGTCAATTTGCGTCCCGGCGCCGCGCTGGTAATGGAACAGACACGAATGGTTGAGGGAGTTTGGCTGCCGCGTCTGGCTCAAATTAATCTTTCCG
>JALYTI010000459.1 GCA_030854375.1 Acidobacteriota bacterium
GCAGCGGTCGCGTATCGGTGCGAGGCATTTCTTCTTCTGTGGCCGTAAGGTCTGTCGCGGGCCAGGTCACAGTCGAGTTTCTGGAAGAAGTTAATGCTGACATTGCCGCCAGGTCGGCAAAGGGTCAGGTCAAATCTGAACTTCCTCAGCTGTTGAGCGAGAACGGTCATGCTTTACAAGCTCGATTGGGCACCGGAGAACAGATACTGCGGATAAATACGGAAACCGGAGACGTGACCCTTTCGCTGACGAAAACTCAGGCGGTAGCTGAGACAACCGCCACGAACGCGCGTGATTTTCCCGATACGGAAGTCCCGACGAAGCCAGCCGGCATACCCGCACCCACTTTGGATACGCAGGAAGTGAGCGAGGGCGACGTCATTCGTGTCGACTCCCAACTGGTAGCGCTTAACCTGAGCGTAATAGATAGAAACACAAGTCGTGGTCTCGTTGGCTTAAGCAGATCTGACTTCAGGCTTTTCGAAAACGGCACTGAACAACAAATCCTTCAGTTCGAGTCTTCGTCCGCGCCCTTTGACTTATTGTTATTGATCGATCTTTCAGGTTCCACACGCGACGTCGTAAAGCTTATTCGATCTGCAGCGCTGAGGTTTGTTGATGCTGCTCGTCCCAACGATCGAATCGGCGTCATTACTTTCGCAGGCCAGCCTACGGTGGTGTCGCCATTAACGCTGAACAGACAAATCCTGCATCAACGCGTGAATGCCATGGACACAGCTGCGGGAGATACGAAGCTTTACGATGCGATCGACTTTACCGTGAACCAGCTGCATCAAGATGCGAAGAACTCACGTCGTACAGCTATCATCCTTATGAGTGACGGCCTGGACGGAAGCATTCCCGGTGTTCAGGGGGATGGTTCAAATCTTCCATACAGAGACTTGCTCAATCATGTGCAGGAGTTTGACGGGGTGCTTTATACTTTGTGGTTGAATACCGAATACCAGGCGTTGAGTCCTTTGGATACTCAGCCGGAAGCTTTCGACGCCGGATATGACCGGATGAAAGAGATGGCTACAACCGGCGGTGGCGTCTTTTATGAAGTGGAGCGCCTTGAGGATTTGGCCGGCGCTTATGAACGCGTGGTAGCGGACCTGGGAACGGTCTACAGCGTTGCGTATCGTCCCGCAGACAAGACTCGGGACGGTAAGTGGCGAGCTATCCGGGTTAACGTGAATCGACCTTCGGCCGTTGCGCGCGGTAAGCGTGGGTATTATGCAAACTAAGCGGTGCTTGATTGGTCCAAAACACTTCCACATAAACAGAATCGTCACCCTACTTGTCTATTTACTAGTTCCCGCCGCTTGTCTTGCTCAGTCAGCAGAACCTGCTGAAACAATACGAGTCGATTCAGATCTCGTTGATCTCAAGATCAGCGTGGTGAGTTTGCATCCTCAGAATACCCTGCCCGAGTTGCAACAAAAGGATTTCCTGGTGCTCGAAGATGGGCAACCTCAGGAGATCTCGTTCTTTGCTGCGGCTGACTCACCGTTCGATCTCGTATTGCTGCTGGATCTGTCGGGTTCAACCAATGACAAGCTGAAGCTCATTCGCAAGTCAGCTAAACGATTTGTGGACGAGACGCGTCCAGTTGATCGCATTTCAGTCGTCACATTTAGCGATGTGATTCAAGTCGCTTGTCCATTGACCAGGGATCGGGAGTTACTGAAAAGATCCATTGACGATATTGAAGAACCGGTGGGGGGCACAAGATTTTGGGACGCCTTGCGCTACGTTCTTAGCATCTTTCGCGCATCAGGAAATACTTTGCGGCGGAGCGCGGTCGTCGTTATGACAGATGGCGTGGATAATGCGTTACCCGACATTTATGGCGACGGATCCCGCACGAGCTTTGATGAGTTGCTGACTATAGTGAGGACCTCGCAGACTATAGTTTTCCCAATCTATCTTGACACAGAGAAGGATGAGATTAAGCGACACCCGGCCGGCCGAACTGCATATGCTATAGCGCGCGATCAACTTGCCGAGTTAGCCCAGGTTTGCGGCAGTCGCTTTTATCGTGCAAACAAGTTGAAGGATTTGGATGATGTGTATAAACAAGTAATTGGGGATCTGAGTCGGGTGTACAGCATCGGCTACCGACCGTCGAAAACTTTGCGCGACGGAAAGTGGCGTTCGATAAGTGTCCAAATCGCGGACCGGCGCGATGTCATTGTCCGCACTAAGCAAGGGTATTACGCCAGGGTTCTCTCCAACTAGCCGCTACCAGAAACCAGCACCGGATTGAGAAGCTTGTAAATAAGAGCAATAGGACTATAATCAGCTATCCTCGGACACGTTCAGCCTGAAACCGGCAACGAACAAAGGAAACTCAATGAGAACGGCATTCCTGACGCAAAGTGCGCTTTTTGTTCTTGCAACAGTCGTTACCCTTCCTTCGATCAGCCACGCCCAGAACCGCGAAAAATTTGTTATCTCGGCACAGGCTGGCGGGATTAATGCCGTCACCGGCCGCGCAACCCTGCGCGCTCATGGCAACCTGGAATGGCAACAGCTCACAATTAAGGAAGACCTTGAAGCCGGCGATGTCGTCAGAACTGGCCTCGACGGCCGAGTTGAAATGCTGCTCAATCCGGGTTCATACATGCGCGTTGGCGAAAATTCCGAGTTCGAGCTGGCTGACAACTCGCTGGAGAACCTGGAAGTTCGTCTCGTAAAAGGGACTGCAATCCTGGAAGTTACCGGGGCTGATGACGCCGAGTTGCTGATCAGTATCACCACACCCCATACGCGGATGGCTATCGTCAGACGCGGACTTTATCGAGTTAACGTCGTGCCTGGTGACGCTACTGAGCTCATTGTGAGAAAAGGCCGAGTGATGCTCGAAGACTCCCATACGAAGATTAAGGGTGGGAATAAAGTGGTATTCAGCAGAAGCTCGTTTTCGGTCGCAAAGCTGGAAAAAGCTGATCGGAAGGAGCTAGATCACCTGGAGGACTGGAGTAAAGATCGCGCAAAGACTTTGGCTCAGGCCAACAGTAAACTGTCCGGAAGGATGGTCAACGCTTTCCTGTCCACCGTTAGCGCCGACTGGTCCTTCGGTGGTTTTGGAGGCCGT
>JALYTI010000460.1 GCA_030854375.1 Acidobacteriota bacterium
ATTGGCAAAGTGGTGCTCAGAGATCGAGAAGATCTGGTGGCTCTCTTCCCTCACGAGAATGGTTTGGTGATGCAGAAGCTTCATTATCCAAACGAGCTTAGAAGCATGAAAGATGTGCCTGAGCTCGAGGACGCTAAGAAGCCGGACAAAAACGAGTTGAAACTTGCCACGACGCTCGTCGAGCAAATGGTTACCACAATGTCCGAGTTAGATGCTGTGGACCACTATCACGAGGCGCTCAAAAAACTTATCGACTCGAAGATCAAAGGAAAGAAAGTCGTTGAATTCGAGGTTGAAGAACTGCCAAGACTTGATATTATGAGCGCGTTGAAGAAAAGTTTGCAGGCATCAAGTCGCAAACCGATGGTTAAAGCTACGACACAGGGGACAAAGAAGAAGGCGCTTACTTTGGTTAAGTCCGAGGCCAAGCCGAAGGCAGTCAAGCGTCGAAAAGCTTCATAGGATTCCTGTAAAGAAAACTGTTATTTGCGTCATCGTTGGTATAGAACTTAGAGATAGAACGTCGCGACAGAACATCGCCAACAATCAGGTTGCTTGTTCTGTCAGTACCACCGGCGGTAGCGGGTGGGTAGGTGCAGAAGCAAACAGTTTCAGCCAGTTTGCACTATAGATGAAAGAAAACAGCAATAAGGTTCTCTCCTTTCCCTCACGTGTTCCGGCAAAAGCCGACTACCAGCGCGTCAAATCAAGCTACACCATTCGCGAAATCAAACAACTCTTTGGATTGAGCGAGCGCACGATCCGCCGTTGGACTGAACAGGGGATCATTTATGGCACGCCTCTGTCTGAAGGCGGCGATTATAACTATGACTTTCAGGCGCTGACGCAGTTTAGACGGATTCGCGAATTACGCGCGCAAGGTCACAGCATTCGTCAGATTGAGGCTGAACTGCAGGGACAGTTGAATCTGTTTCGCGGCTTTGAAGGTGGAAAGCTGTCACGCCTTTTGACGCCTTTCGAGGAAGCGTTGCTACTACATGAGAGAGGCGATCCGAAAGCCGCGGAGTCATACCTTGAAGCAATAAGCGACGGTGACAATGTCGCTGAAGCCTATTGCAATCTGGGGATTATCCATAAGGACACAGGTGACGTTGGAAAGGCGCTGGACAATTTCACGCTCTCGCTAAAGCACCAGCCCCGGCATGTCGAAGCGCATTACAACCTGGGAAATCTTTATTACGACGTCGGTGAGTTCCCTCTTGCACGTCTTCATTATGAGGCCGCCGCGCAAATTGAGCCGGGCTTCTCTCTCGTTTATTTCAATCTCGGTCTTGTCCATTTCAAGTTGAGCGACCTGGTTGCCTCCGTTGCCGCCCTGGAGAAGTATAGGCAACTCGAACCTGACGACGCGGAAATCGAAGCCATCAATCAGCTACTCAAAGCCATGCAGGCTTCGCGCCCGTTCGGTCATTAATCTTGGCAAGCATATTCGCAAGCATATTCTGGAGGCTAACCGTTCCGAACGGCCGTGAAGCCCCGTACCGAGCGATCGTGAAACCATAGCGGCCGAGCCTGTGTCAAATTCGCAAGTCAGGAAGGGGGCAAAGCGGAGCGCGCCCCCGCTCAACGCGGCAAAGGGTGCTGATCGGGACAAAGAAGTTAGACAACTCAATCCCTGTGGTTACAGATCAATTATTAACCACTGACGATTTAGATTTAGATTACTAGGGAAGGTTGGTGGTGGGCAGGAAGGGACTCGCAACCCCACTGCCCACCTGACTCGTACTGGATCGAAAGAAAGGTGAACGATCCTATATACGTAGGTATCAATATCAAAGCGGTAATGAATGGCGGATTCCACAACCATAGCGCGTATTAGCTTGAATTTATCCCACCCGACAGCGCGCCTGACCTCTTTCAGCTTAGTGAACTCAGTTTAAGCCTGCGCTGCTTTCAAACTGCCCGCGACGCTCAACTCTTTGGAGTGCGCTGGCTTGGCGGCGCTTTGTATTCTCATCTTAAACACGAGTCAATAACCGCAGTTGAGATCTAGTCGCAGAGGAAAACGACTATGGGCCAGGCCCTACGCGGCCTACCCGCATTGGACTTACGGGTTCCTCCGATCCGCTACGGGCGTTCTGTAATAAACGACGCCACTACATTTTAGGACCACTAGAGCGGCTCGAAGTTCAAAATGACCTTTTCCCGTCTTTCAAAATTGCTAGACCACTGGCCCAAATAAGTTTAGAATCCAATCCTCTTCCCGCTACCTTTATTCAGGAGGTCCCCTATGCCCCAAGTGAAGTGTCGCGTCCTCTGCATCGACGATCATGAAGACACGTCGGAGATGCTTAAGCTTCTATTGTCCCACGAAGATTATGAGGTGGTTACCGCAGTCAGCTGCGCAGCAGCCATAACGCTGGCGAGCTCTCAGGAGTTTGATCTATATGTTCTCGATAGACACCTACCGGACGGCAGCGGTCTTGAGTTATGTCAGAAGCTGGGCAAAACCACGCCGGGTGTCCCGTGCATCTTTTATAGCGGCGACGCGTATGACATCCATAGATCTGAGGCATTAGCTGCCGGCGCTGACGATTATGTAGCTAAGCCGGACATCGACGGACTAATCGAAAGTGTGCGCCAACTGCTCTCGACAAGAGAGTGCGCGGCGGCGGTCTGATGAACTATTCGAATCGCGGTCAGCGGGTACTAATGCAGTTTACCCAGCCGGATTGCGATACTTGCCCAGTTGAATTGCGATAGTGAAGGCCCGATGAGGTCAGTACCCCCACGCGGTCCGGGGTCCCCGGCCGGGGTGGGGGTTGCGGGTGGGTCCGTTGCATTCACGCTCAACCAGCCTCAATTCCTTTTCAGAACCCACCCGCTACCGCATGGTGGTACTGACCTCATGGGCCCGATCGTTGTACTAAGGGCACCTGCATCAGTACCTGTCGTCGTGATGTCTCGTAACGCAAACTGTTAGTTTGCGATCGCGCAACGGATCATCGCTCGCTTGACACGTCAGCTTACGGACGTATAATTTTCCTCCGCTTCACATGGGCCGTTAGCTCAGTTGGTAGAGCAGCTGACTCTTAATCAGCGGGTCGGAGGTTCGAGCCCTCCACGGC
>JALYTI010000461.1 GCA_030854375.1 Acidobacteriota bacterium
CCCGGGATCGCCATATCCTCGAGGTTTTTTGCATAAGGCATCGGCACGTCCGCACCCGAGACACGCTTTACCGGAGCATCGAGGTAGTCGAATGCCCGTTCCATAATTTCCGTACTAATCTCTGCTGCCACCCCGCAAAATGGATGGGACTCTTCTGCGACCACAACGCGATTAGTTTTCTTTACTGACTCGATTATCGTGCCTATGTCCAAAGGCCGGATTGTCCTGGGATCGATAACTTCGCACGAGACGCCTTCCTTTTCTAAAACTTGCGCCGCCTTGAGTGCCACGGGAACCATTAACGACCGGGCCACAATAGTAGCGTCTGTTCCTTCTCGTTTTATGTCCGCCACTCCGAGCGGAACGATGAATTCCTTATCATCGGGAACTTCACCCTTGTTGCCATACATTCTCTCCTGCTCAATAAAGATCACCGGGTCATCATCCCGAATGGCTGATTTCAGCAGGCCTTTGGCATCAGCAGGAGTAGATGGCATGACAACTTTCAAGCCCGGGAAGTATGCGAACCAGGATTCGAGGGCTTGCGAATGCTGGGAAGACACTTGAAAAGCAGAACCGCCAGGGCCACGAAAGACGATCGGGATTTTGAATTGACCGCCCGACATGTAAAGCATTTTGGCAGCCGAGTTAATAATTTGGTCGGTAGCAAGTATTGAAAAGTTGAAAGTCATAAACTCGACGATCGGCCGTAAACCGACCATCGCCGCGCCCACACCAAGCCCGGCAAACCCAAGTTCTGTGATGGGCGTATCGATGACGCGCTTCTCTCCAAGCTCCTGAAGCAGACCCTTCGTAACCTTGTACGCCCCCTGATAGGCCGCGACCTCTTCGCCCATCAGAAAGACGCTTTCATCGCGCTGCATCTCCTCGCGTAAAGCTTGATTGAGCGCCTCGCGTATGGTTATTACTGCCATCTAACGAATTCCTTTTCCGAGTTTCGGGAGCTCTGGAAGTGCCGCCAGGGCTTATCGATTCTAGTGTCTGCCCGGCTCAATCGGATTGGCATAAACGTCTGTGAACAACTCTTCGGGGTCAGGGAGCGGACTCTGTTCAGCAAACTGCACCGCCTTCTCAACCTGTTCTTTAACTTCGGCTTCGAGCTTTTGAAATGCTGAATCGTCCAGGACACCTTCTTCTTTCAGACTGGCCGAAAAAAGTTTGATCGGGTCGCGTTCCTGGTGGCGTTCAATCTCTGCTCGCGTTCGGTAGTTACCGGGATCAGACATTGAGTGGCCCATAAAACGGTAAGTGCGAACCTCGAGCAGCGTAGGCAGATATTCTTTGCGCGCGCGTTCCACAGCGCGAAGAGTTGCTTCGCGCACTGCTAAAACATCCATTCCATCGACAAACTCCGAAGCGATACCGTAAGCCGACGCCTTCTGTGAAATATCCTGCGACGACATCGCGCGCTTAAGCGAGGTCCCCATACCATATTGATTGTTCTCGCAGATATAAATGCAGGGCAATTTCCAGAGCTGGGCCATGTTTAAGGATTCGTGAAATGCTCCCTGATTCACCGCCGCTTCACCAAAGAAACAAAGCGTTACCTGATCGGTCTCCTTGTATTTCGTAGCGAACGCAACGCCCGTCGCCAGCGGAATTTGTCCTCCGACAATTGCATGTCCGCCCAGGAAATTTACTTCTTTGTCGAACATGTGCATCGAACCACCCTTGCCCCGCGAGCACCCGGTTGCTTTGCCGTAGAGTTCGGCCATGACCGACTCGGGGGACATGCCTTTAGCCAGTGCATGCGCGTGGTCTCGATAGCTGGTCATCACGTAGTCGTCTTTGCGGATCGCGGAGATGGCGCCAATCGCCACGGCCTCCTGGCCAATATAGAGGTGGCAAAATCCGCCAATTTTTCCTGAGCTATAAGCCTCCGCCGACTTCTCCTCGAAGCGACGCGCTAAAAGCATTTGGTGGTAAATGTTAATGAGGGTTGCGCGATCGATGCCCGCGAGACGGCTCTTTTGGGCCTCCTTCACGGCGCGCGATTGTGGGGGTAAGTTCGCGGAATCTGCCGCTTCGGTAGGCTCTTCATCCATCACGCCGGTCGCACTGGTGTCTTCGGCTCCCACACGGGACGGCTCGGGCGTTGGGTTTCTCAACTCGTAGTTTGTCTTTGCCACTGACCCAGCTTTTCGACTACTGAACCGCCATCAATGGCGGCTCCAGCAATGAAGATTGGATTTTGTTCTAACAATAACGGTTGGGATTATACGCGAGGTTTGTAACGACGCGCAAAACCATTCTTGTTTACGCAAAAACGCACACCGCATTCTCGCGATGTGCGCCCTTAGTTGACCCTGTTCGTCTACGATTATCTGAAAGCGTCGAGAGTGCCGATGGGGCTGTTAGCCAGAGTAAGGACTGTTTTGCGTGAATGTTTGTCCTTCTGCATCTTCCGTGCGGCCGCAGTAAGCAGCTCCTCCGTGGTATCGCCTTCGTCTGGAAAACAGGAGACGCCCATGCTTAAACCCAGCTGGACAACTTGTCCTGTCCTCACTGAAAACTTCTGCGCCTCCACGGCAGTCCTAATGCGCTCGCCAACCGCGACCGCCATGTGGGTCGAAGCCATAGGCATGATGGCGACAAATTCATCGCCCGCATAGCGCGTCAGGATATCCATTTGCCTGAGTTCTTTGCGAATCACTGCGGCGACACTGGCAAGCACACGGTCTCCGATGGCATGTCCATATTGATCGTTGATTGCCTTAAAATCATCAACGTCCATGCTAAGTACCGCAAGCGTCTCATTGCTCATGCGCTGGCACTCCGCAACTCGTTGCTCAAGCATCATGTAGAACCCGCGCGCGTTCGGAAGCTCCGTCAGCGGATCGGTAAGAGCGCTTTCTTTGGTCTTTTCGAAAGTCAAAGCGTTGTTGAGCGCGCTGGACGCGTGCTGGCAAACCGACTCGAGCAGGCGCACGTGCTCGGTTGAATAAGACGTCCTGCTCTTGGAATAAAGCGTAATAGCGCCAAAGGCTCCATCTTCCCGAAGTAATGGGGAAACAAGCACGCCCTTGTAATTCCTGGCGATTTCCTCAGGGACCCCTACGAGAT
>JALYTI010000462.1 GCA_030854375.1 Acidobacteriota bacterium
AAGCGAAGGTGAGTTCGGGACTAACCGAGCCAACGGCGGTAGCAACTGATCTTTCATTTGGTGCGGTCACACAGCCATTTGACGCGCTCAATCAACAGCGTCCGGTTCCATTAACGCATTCACCCTGGCTTGCGGGTGTCAACGCGAGCATTTCACATCCAAGCCAGGAAAAGTTTGGAGTGGAAGAGGCAGTCGTTTCGGAACTCGTGGACTATTTTGAGAAAGAGAAGACGTGTAGCGTGGAACCCGGCGGTAAACCATGTGACCATTGCGACATGTGCAGTTCGCGCGGCTTCTGACAACTTTAGTGCTCGCCATGTACGAACGAGGCTGCCTTGTCGAAGGCAGCCTCGTTAGTCTTCATAAAACACCCCGCTAATGGCAAGTCACTTTGAGGGTGCTGGACTCTGATTTGGGCGCAGGCTGTTTGAGTCAATCTTCGGTACCTGAGTGGCCCCTTCCTCGGCCTTGAAGTAAGGCTCCTCTTTGAAGCCGAAAAGCTTCGCGGAGATTACAGTCGGGAACCGGGCGCGCGTTGTGTTGTAGTCCTGTACGCCCTCGTTGTAGTCCTTGCGCGCCGTAGCGATGCGGTTTTCAGTTCCCACCACTTCGTCCTGTGCTTTCAAAAAATTCTCGTTTGAGCGCAACTGTGGATACTGTTCCTGCAAAACTAATAACCGGCCAATCGTGCCGCCAAAACTATTCGCTGCATCGATGACCGCTTGTTTCTGTTCGGGAGTCTTGTCACCGCCCTGGCCTTGAGGCGCTTGTTGCGTAGCGTTCAGCAACTTGGATCGCGCCTCGGCAATCTTGCCAAAAACCTCCTGCTCCTGCACCCCAGCCAGCTTCGCTGTCTCGATCAGATTGTTCAGTAAATCCGATCGGCGTTGAAGCTGCGTCTCCACGTTAGCCCACTTGGCTTTTACATTCTGTTGCTTCGTGGTCAACGTGTTATAGCCGCAACCGCTGGCCGTCGCCGCCACGAAAATAATGAGAGCCAGTAACGATAGTCGTCGTTGAATCATTTCAATCTCCTAAGTCTTCGCTTCCTCGAATTCATCTACCACTTCGATAATGCGCTCGAGCTGGGCCATGTAAGCGGCAAAGATGTCGTTCGCGTCCTTATCGGTTGGGGGCAAATAGTCAGTTGCTCGAAACGCAAAAATCTTCTCAAACGGTTCCGGGTTGAGCCGGAAGCGCCGCGCTGTTGCGCGAACACAATCCGGTTTCGCCACTGGGCCGTCCTCGCCATGCAAAATGAGCACCGCCCGAAAGAGCGCCGCAAAACTGGCGAGACTGTCGCTCATCAACGCGCACAATTTCTCGATCGAAACCGACGCGGGAATGTACATCCTGCGCAGTTGAATCAATTTGCTTCTCAGCTCGTACTCCGTTTGATGTCTCAGATTTGCGTCTGACAGTTTGACGAATTCGAACGGGTCCTGTCCGTGGAGCACAATGCGCGCGTTAGCCATCTGGTAAAACTCAATTGGAAATACGTCTGCGGCATCAGATAGTTCCTCCGTCGTAAAATAGACTGGCACGGGATGCCCCAGGCGCCTCCACTCGCGCATCGGCGCTTGCGCGAGGCGCAAGTCTTCGGGCGTGATGCGTTTCAGTGTTATGAGCAAGTTGTAATCGGAGCGCAATTCGATGTGGTCGCCCGCGGCCGCTGAGCCGTAAAGCACGACCGAGGCGAGATTATCGCCGTGCGTCGCCTGGAGGTCCCTGATGAGACCGTTCAATGCGTCGTGGACAACTGGCTTAACCATCGTGTTTGTTCGTAGATCCTGATACTAACAGAAATTCCAAGCTGCAGACCAAGACATGCAAGAATGCCTGTCCAGTTACCAACTGCCGCCTGAGCCGCCGCCGCCGAAGCTGCCGCCTCCCCCAAAACCTCCGCCGAATCCTCCTCCTCCGCCACCGAAACCGCCTCCGCCCCAGCCGCTGCTTGAACCGCCCCAGCCACCACCACGGCGTCCGGAGTTAAGAAGGGAGCCGAGCAGAAATAGATTCAGACAACCACCGCCACCTCTGCCTCCGCGTTTCATTGAAGACAGCAGCAGTATGACGACGAAAAGGATGATGGCCAGCGTGCCGCAAGAACCGGAAAAACCTCCGCCACGGGAGCGCGTGGTTCGCTCTGGCGCTGCTTCTCGATACGCGTAGCTTTGATCAATTCCTTCAATACTGAATCCGCGCTTCTCTGCAAGGGTAGCAACGTAGGCCTGAGTTGTGTCGGAGATGCCCTGGCTATAGTTACCTTTCCTAAATTGGGGCACAAGTCGTTGTCGCTGAATTTCTCCTACTAAACCATCGTTGAGATCGCCCTCCAGGTGGTCGCTCACCTGGGTGAAATATTTTCGATCCTTTATCGCTACCAACAAAAGAAATCCGGCCTTCTCACCACCTTTGGATCCGATTCCCCAACCTCTGGCAACCGCCAACGAGTAGTCGAAGATGTCCTGGTCGCCAGTGGTATCAACAGTGACAACCGCAAATTCAATGTTGGCTCGCTGCTTCAGGTTTACATAAATAGACTCAAGCTTCTTTCTGGTTTCCGGATCAATGACGTGAGCGTAATCAACGACCGGCGTGAACGGCTGCGGCAGGGGAATCGGAGATTGGCCGGTTTGAGATAGCCCGGTGACGTGGCTTGAAAACAGAATGGCGCAAGCGAATGCCAGGACTAATGAGCGAACCCCCTTGCCGGAAGCAGATCTGGAGATCGTCTTTAACGATACGGATGAAACTTGAGATAACACCAACAAAAACTACCCCTCGATCAACCTATGCAACAGATAGAAAAGCGCCACTCCTACAAAAACGACAATCGACACCGTCGGGTTTCTTTCTTCTTTATGGTTCACCTCGGGGATCAGGTCGCTAGCAGCGACATACAGAGTGACTCCTGCTGAAAAAGGAAGAGCATAGCCCACGGCGCTACTGATCCTCGTATTCAGCAATGCTACTGCGATGACTCCAGCAAGAGTAGCTGCGCCTATAGCGACCGTTGCCCACAAAGCTGTTCGCGAAGAACGCCCTGAAGCGAGCATGATAGAAGCTACAGTAAACCCTTCC
>JALYTI010000463.1 GCA_030854375.1 Acidobacteriota bacterium
CTGAGGAAGTGCGAAAGAGAATATTGTAGACAATCTTCTGATGGCTGCGGGCCAGCGCGCGCAACTCCGCAGGCAGGGTGAAAGTGACCATGAAGTGGGGCACGGGCAACAACAAGTTCTGTTGCTCAGCCAGCCACTGATTGGCCTGCTCATTCTGGCACTTGGGGCAGTGGCGGTTCTTGCAGGAGTGATAGCTGTAGCGAGGCTCCTGGCATTGATTACAGAAATAGAGCTGACCGCCGAGGGCGGCGGTACGGCAATGTTCAATGTCCTGCATGGCCCGCAGATGTGAGGACAGCATGCGAGCGCCAAACTGTTCCCGATACTGTGGCCCATGCAGGCGAAAGATCTCAGCCAGCTCGACCATCAGCCACTCGCTGTCAGAAGCGGGGTCCCCGCGCGGGCAGCCCGCGTGGGGTGCTAGAGGTCGTTCATGAGTTGGTTGATGGCCTCAGCGCCGAGTGCTTCGGCTTTCACTGTCAGATGCGTGTAGACGCTGGTGGTGGCGGGCGAGCTATGGCCGAGCCACTCCTGGATCAGGCGCAGGTTGACGCCGGCTTCGAGCAGATGCGTGGCCCAGGAATGGCGCAGCGTATGCACGGAAGCGCGTTTGTTAAGGCGGCTATCTTTGAGCGCCGCATGGAAGGCGTCCTGGACGCTGCTCTTGGACATCGGCTCGGTGGAGAGTGACAAGTCTAGGTGGTCACGGCCTGCGGCGGGAAAGAGCAGCACGGGATTGCGATGAGTGCGCCAGTACTGACGCAGCAACTCGAGCGTCCGTTGGGGCAGCGGCACGTAGCGATCCTTGGCGCCCTTGCCATGACGGACGTGAATCATCATCCGGGCGCTGTCGATGTCGGCTACCTGTAGATGCGTACCTTCCTGCAAGCGCAAGCCACAGGCATAGATGGTCTTCAGACAAACTTGGTAACGTAGCAGTCTGATGCGGCCGAGAATCTGGCGCACCTCCGCCAGGCTGAGGATGACGGGCAGTTTCTTCTCCGGGGCCGGACGCACGATGTCGAAGATGGCCCAGTTACGGTTGAGGGTTTGCTCGTAGCAGAACCTGATGCCGCAGATGGCGATGGTCATGGTGTTGCGAGAGTAGTGTTTGATGTTCTTAATGAAGAGGAAGTACTGCCGCAGTTCCTCCTCGCTGATCAAGTTCGGCGACTTGTGATAATGTTCGGCGAGTTGGCGCACGGCTCTGGTGTACGCCTCTTGAGTTCGCTCCGAGAGACCTCGGAGCTGCAGACACTCGATCATTCTCTTTTGCAGTTCAGTCATGGTTACACCTCCAGATAGTTGGACCAGCATTGCTACGCCGTCGCATGGTTGGTGGCAATGCCGTCGTTTTCGGGAAGTGTAAACTGGCGCGACTTGTGAGAGAGAATGATCGGGTTATTTCAGAGGCTTGCTTTTACCTGCGCGCAGCGCTTAGTTCAACAAAGCCTTGCAGCTGACGGCGCGATAGCATGCTTCTCAAGTAATCTTGTTCCCTCAGCTCGGATGCTGATCGCGCGCCGCAGCTGAAGGCCAGCGTTATGCTGCTTCACATGTGAGGCGATGCCAACAATAAGTCATTTCATTCGCCAACTCTCGCCCTCAGACCAGCAGTTCCTCTGGGAGATGTTGTATCAGTCTCTCCACGTGCCGGAGGGCAGCCCTCCCGTTCCGCGAGATGTCATTAACCGGCCTGAAATAGCAAAGTATGCTAAGGCGTGGGGGCGGACCGGCGACATGGGCTTCGTCGCCGTAGATAGCGGCAGCGGTGAGCCGATAGGGGCGGCATGGCTTCGCTTGCTCTCAGGAGATGAGAAAGGGTACGGGTATGTGAATGATGAAACGCCTGAGCTGGGCATGGCGGTTTTGCCCGAGTACAGAGGGCGGGGCGTCGGCTCTGATCTGCTCAGGCGACTGCTGAAGTCTGCCGCGGGTGTTTACCGTTCGGTGTGCCTGAGCGTGTCGGTTGATAACCCGGCGGTCCGGTTATACGGGCGAGCGGGATTCGAGCGCGTATGCGAGTGCGGCGCTTCGTTAACCATGGTAAATAGGTTGAGTGGCTAATCGGCAACGCAGCATAACAAAGCCTTGCAGCTGACGGCGCGATAGCGTGCTTCTCAAGTAATCTTTCTCTTTCAGCTTGAATGCTGATCGCGCGCCGCAGCTGAAGGCCATCGTTAGGCCTTACTGGATAGACTGAAGTCAATCCTCGCAACAAAATTGGATAATATGGAGGGCATCATGATCTTAGATGCTGAAGGGTTAGGTCGAAGATTAGTTCTTATCACATTTGCTTTTTTCTTTATCGGAGTGCTGCTTATAGTTATCTCTCATTATGCCCTCATCTCGGGGCAAATAGGTGATAGAAGCTGGTATTCTATTCTTCTAAGAACTGTTCTCGATTTGGGCATAGCCTTCATAATTGCCAGCATTGTTGCTTTCATCTTTGAGCAATTGCTTAACCGAGAGCGCCTTGGGGAGATTAGCAAGCTTCTTGGCGAGCACAGTGAAATGGAGCAGTTTGGTTTCAAGAAGGTCTTTGCAACTCGACAGATGGTGTTTGATGAATTATTTGGGATAACCATTCCAAATGCTAAACACGATATGAAAATAATGGGGATCTGCGTGTCCCTTTTCAAAGAGGCGCGACGAGAACCCCGACCAAGCACTCAATCAAATGCCAAACGAATAAAAGATGTGATTGTAGATCGACTACTGAATGGTTGTGTCATTCACGTGCTTTATCTTAGAAGGTATCCTAGCCCTGAGGAACTTAAAAACTACGGGATCACGGAAGGCGACTTCTTTTCTATGCGCGAGCGCGATGAGGATGAAGACATATATTTTCTGCATGGAAAACGTTTAAAGAAAATTGCCAATTCTTCGCATGGTGATTGGATACAGATTTTTGTAGCGTTGGCAGATCGAATAAAGGATGGGAGCATATAAGACAAAAGAAGCAAGGCGGCAATTATTCAACCGACTACAAATCAGAGAGTTTCTTGCCCTTCCGTCAGTTTCTCTGTACATCATTGACGAAGAGATTTATGTGACTCCATACCTTTATAAGAAACATT
>JALYTI010000058.1 GCA_030854375.1 Acidobacteriota bacterium
ATTGTGGGGCTACTGGGCACTCACGCGTACGCCAATCGACGCGATACCTGATCTCTCGGAAAACCAGGTCATTGTCTTCACCGACTGGACCGGTCGCTCGCCGCAAGAGGTTGAGGATCAAGTCACCTATCCCCTCGTCACTAACCTGCAGGGCTTGGCTGGGGTGCGTGTCGTGCGCGCAAGTTCGGCGTTCGGGTTCTCGATGATCAACGTGATCTTCGAGGACAACATCGACCTCTATTTCGCACGAACACGCGTCCTCGAACGTCTGAATCTTGTCACGAAACAACTGCCTGAAGGTGTCGTGCCGACGCTGGGCCCTGACGCAACAGGGGTCGGGCAGATCTTTTGGTACACGCTTGAATCAGATCAGATGAACCCGCGCGACCTGCGGACGTTGCAGGACTGGTTTGTGCGTTACCAGTTGAACTCAGTGCCTGGTGTCGCGGAAGTTGCTTCCGTCGGCGGCTACGTGCAGCAGTATCAGATCGACGTCGATCCGAACAAACTTCGTGCTTACAACATCCCGCTTTCTACGATAGTTCAGGCGGTTCAACGCTCAAATAACAATGTCGGCGGCAACGTTGTCGAACAGGCAGGCCAGTGGGCCGTGGTCCGCGGAATTGGACTCATCCAGTCGACCGATGATGTTGCAAATATCGTCATCGGCTCAGCCAACGGCACTGCTATCTACGTTCGCAACGTCGCGGAAGTGAAGCTCGGCAATGCCTTTCGAACTGGCGTGCTGGACAAGAACGGGAAAGAAGCTGTCGGCGGCGTCGTAATTGCGCGTTACGGCGTCAACACGCTCGATGTAATCCAGAGTGTGAAGCAAAGGATTGAGGCCATAAAGTCCGGCTTGCCGCCGGGAGTACAGATTGTCCCCTTCTATGATCGTACGCAGCTAATCCAACGTGCCACCCAAACCTTAAAGCGTGCGCTAATCGAGGAGCTGATTCTGGTCACGCTGGCGCACATCCTATTTCTCGCGCACTTCCGCTCAATTCTCATCGTGACTCTCCCGTTGCCGCTTGCGGTCCTTACCTCATTCCTCTTCATGTACTACATGGGGATCAGTTCGAACCTGATGTCACTCGCAGGAATTGCGATCGCTATTGGCGTGCTGGTAGACGCCGGCATTGTGGTTACCGAGAACGCCTTTCGCTTCCTGGAAAAGCGGAAAGTCGATCCCAAGGATCGGAAGAAGGTTTTCGAAACAGTCAAAGACTCGACAAAACTGGTGGGGCGACCGGTTTTCTTCTCAATGGCGATCATTATTCTGGCATTCGTTCCAGTCTTCTCGCTCACCGGTCAGGAAGGGAAACTGTTTCACCCGCTCGCTTTCACGAAGACGTTCGCCATGTTTGGCGCAACGATCATGGCTCTAACTCTGGTACCCGTACTCTGCACCTATCTCCTGGGAGGAAAGTTTCACTCCGAGCAATCAAATCCAATAATGCGTGGGCTCGGTGCCATCTATCGACCCGTGCTTCTGTTGGCTCTGCGTCATCGCCTCATAACGGTCTCGATCGCATTAGTGCTATTCACCGGCGCAATCATTTTGGCTACTGGAATTGGCAAGGAGTTCATGCCTCCGCTGAACGAGGGCGATGTCATGTACATGCCGGTAACCGACCCCGCCATTTCTATAGACGAAGCCCTTCGAATTCTTAGTAGGCAAGACGAGATCCTGAAGGGCGTGCCGGAAGTCGAGTGGAGCGTAGGCAAGGCCGGACGAGCGGACACTTCGACCGATCCATCGCCCGTAAACATGAACGAAACAATCGTTCATTTGAAGCCGATCGAACAATGGCGAGCCGGAATGACAAGGGTGAAGCTGATCTCTGAGATGAATGAAAAGCTGACTATGCCCGGTGTCACGAACATCTGGACGCAGCCGATACAGAACCGTATCGACATGCTTTCGACCGGAATTCGCTCGCAGGTTGGGCTGAAGATTTTCGGCAATGACCTGAAACAGCTTGAAGAACTTTCTCGTCGCGTAGCTGAAGTAGTGAAGACAGTACCGGGCGCGGTAGATGTCTATCCTGAGCAGATAAGCGGTGCCCCTTACATCGACATTCATATCAATAGACAGGCCGCAGCCCGTTACGGCATCGATGTTGGCACTATCGGGGACGCGATCGAGCAAGGCATCGGCGAATCGAACCTCACAGTCACTATCGAAGGCCGTAGGCGTTTCCCGGTTCGCGTGCGCTACGCGCAGCAGTATCGCAGCAGTGCCGCGGCGCTCGGGGAGATTCCGATTGCTTCACCATCCGGCGCGTCCATTCCGTTGGCGCAACTGGCGGAGGTTCAAAGCGTGGAAGGTCCGACGATGATCTCAAGCGAGAACGGGCTTTTGCGGGGAACAGTACTACTGAATGTGCGCGGTCGCGATGTGGGCAGCTTTGTTGATGAAGCCAGGCCGAAGGTTGCGAAGCAGCTCCAACTACCCGCGGGCTACTACATCGAGTGGAGCGGCCAATATGAAAACCAGCAACGGGCACGCCAGCGCCTGCTAATCGTCGTGCCAATAGTGTTGGTAATCATCTTTGGCCTCCTCTACATGATCTATAACTCCGTGCTGGAGGCAGCGCATGTATTGCTGGCGGTGCCCTTTGCCCTAACCGGCGGTGTCTATCTGCTCTGGTTACTTGGCTACAACTTCTCGGTAGCCGTTTGGGTGGGATTTATCGCGCTGTTCGGCACTGCCGTGCAGACCGGCGTGGTGATGGTCATCTATCTCGAGGAGGCGGTAGAAAGAAAACGGCAAGAGGTCGGCGTACTAACGCGCAAGACTTTAATGGAGGCAGTGACCGAAGGTGCATTACTTCGTTTGCGCCCAAAGGTTATGACGGTCTCCACCGTTGTTGCCGGCTTGCTTCCGATCATGTGGAGTACGAGCGCGGGCTCGGAAGTAATGAAGCCGCTTGCCACACCAGTTCTTGGCGGCATGGTCTCGAGTCTCTTGCATGTGTTGATTGTGACGCCAGTGATCTTTTTCTCATTGCGCGAACGCCAGCTAACGAAACAAAGCGCAAGGGAGGCTAGCGATGAAATGGCTGCAGAGCTCGATCATAAAACTAGTGCAGAACGATTGGATTCCTCACCATCAGCCAATAAGGAAGAGGGTGTTAATGAAGAATAAGCATTACAGCATTCAGGCAATCATAGTGAGCGTTTTAACGTTAGCTCACCTCCTGGCTAGCGCTTCCGCAAGTGTGGCGCAATCACTAGTCGCTAGTAACGAAGGCAGAACCGTTGTAACCAAGCCGCAAGTAACTGCGACTATCAGTTCGCCCGTCGCAAAGTATTCCGATCCGCAGGTCGGCATGACTGTCGATCAAGCTGTCTCGTATGCGCTTGAGCATAATGGCGAGCTGCAAGCAGCGCGAAAAGAGATCGACGCGGCTGCCGCGCTCGTCAAACAAGCGGGACTGCGAGCGAATCCGAAAGTTGATGCCAGCGTGGCGAAGACCATTACGGGCATGGATAACACGGTCACGATTCAGGGCATGCTCCCGCTGGAACTTGGGGGTAGGCGTTCTACGCGCATCAAGGTTGCTGAGCGCGAGCTGGAAATGCGTCGGGAGGATGTTGCCAATCGGGAACGTCTGCTCGCCGCCGAAGTTCGAGCAAAGTTTGGAGAGGCAATCGCCGCCATTCTCAAGCTTGAATTCGATCAAGACCTGATTGACACCAGTCAACGCGGATACAACCTGATTGTCGCCAGAGTAAATGAGGGCGGGACAGCGCCGCTTGAGCAGAATATGGTGTTGGTTGAACTGAATCGTTTGCGTTCAATGCGCGAGACAGCCGAAGGGAAAACTCAGATAGCGATGCTGGAGTTGCGCAACCTCATCGGCATGACCCCAGAGGAACCGCTGCGGTTGAGCGGAGATTTTGATGACCTAATCAATCCACTAACTCCACTGGCGGAGGCGACTCAACGAGCAATAGCTGAGCGACCGGACTTAAGATTAGCAATAGCCTTTGAGAGCCTGGCGGAAGCTCGCATAGACCAGGCTCGGGCCGAAGGGAGACTCGATGCGAGCCTGACTGGCGGCTACCAGCGGATGAATTCTGGCTTCCCGTTGAACGGTATAAATGATGCCGGTCAATTGAGACCAATCCAGACCACTTTTAACTACCTTACCTTCGGAGTCTCTTTGGATCTCCCGGTGCGAAACAAGAATCAGGGAGCAATCGAAGCGGCGTTAGCGGAAGTTGAGGCGGCAAAACGCCGCCGAGAGTTTACCGAACTAACCGTCAGGCGCGAAGTCGCATCGGCTTACGCGCAATACAACAGTGTAGCGCGCGCGGCGGAGATCTTTCGCGTGGGAGTAAGGGATCAAGCCAGCGCTAACCTCAATGTCGTCAGACAAACGTATGAGCTGGGATCGAAAACATTAATCGACTACCTCGGCGAGCAGCGGCGCTACATCGAATTGCAAAACTCCTATATCGACACGCTGCTGGACACTTACAAGGCGCGTGTCGAGGTGGAACGCGCCGTTGGCTCTTCGTCTGTTACCAAACGCGAGGCACAAACCCATGACTGAACCAAACGAGAAAATACGCGACGAACGCACCGATCGCGGCGCACGACCTGTCGTACCGGTTATCGACAACCGTCGGCGACCTAACAAGACAGTCTTGATCTCGATTGTTGCAGTCGTCGCGATTATCGGAGTGGCATTTGTGGTGTGGCTGCTGAAGCCGAGCGGCAATGCAGGCCGGCCCGTGCCCGCGCCCCGCTCGATAGGCGCCGAGCCGACTAATCAAACCCCCACCGGCGTGCCCGGCGAGCAAACGTTGACGATAAGTTCGGAAGAGGCGCAGCGAGCCGGGATTAAGATCGAAACGGTTGGCGAGCGTATCTCGACTGATGCAACCGGCCAACAGACCACCGGTGTTGTTCAGCCTAACTCCTATCGCGAAACCCCAGTCATGTCCCTGGTCGGAGGGATTGTACGTAGTGTGGGGCCGGAACTCGGACAGACGGTGCGCAAAGGCCAAACACTCGCCGTCGTGTCCAGCAATGATCTTGCGGAGGCTCAAACGAAATATCTCGCCGCGTTGGCCGAGTTAGAGGAGCACCACAAGCATCATGCGCGTACTGAGAAGCTGGTTGTGATCGGCGCGGCCAGCCGCGAAGAGTTGGAGGTGGCGACCAGCAAGTTGAAAGCAGCGGAGTCGGAAGTAGCCAATCTACGGCAACGCCTTTTGCTTCTGGGTCTGAGTTCTCAACGTGTCAGTGCTCTGCGTTCCACGTCACAGGTCAGCTCGGAAGTAAGCTTGCCGGCACCCACTTCCGGTACTGTGACAAGTCGCACCGTCAATTCGGGTGAAGTTATTGAGGCCAACAAAGAACTGCTGCGTGTAACTGACCTGTCCAGCGTGTGGGTGGTTGGGCAAGTTTATGAAAAGGATCTCGGCAAGGTGCGTATCGGCAGCGGTGCCACCATTACGACAGACGCATATCCTGGTCGAGTGTTTCGTGGCCAGATATCTTACGTTGATCCAAAGATTGATCCTCAAACACGAACGGCACAAGCACGCATTGAATTAGCCAACCCCGGCCAGCAACTTAAGATTGGCATGTACGTCAACGTGGCTTTGGCCCCTCTTGGAAATGCGGGTTCAACTCTGCCGGTCGTACCGGTCGCGGCAGTGCAGAATATTGGCAATCAACAAGTGGTCTTCGTGGCTACGAGCGATCCTACAGTTTTTGCGATGCGGCCAGTGCGCCTTGGCCCTGAGAGTAATGGTTATTATCCGGTACTTGAAGGCATGAGCGTTGGTGATCGGATAGTTACGGAAGGCAGCTTTATGCTAAGAGCCGAGTGGTTGAAGTCACACCCAAGTGGGCAATGATCGCAGAAAACCACGCGGGCGTACTATAGTTTTGATTATGGTTAACTATTCGGGGACCTCTGAACCCGTTGCTATCAGTTTTTTGGCGGCGCCCGGGCCCGCCTTCGCCCTCAGCGCCACATAACGAGCAAGCTTTCCGTAACGAGATGAGTATTCCAGCTTGCGGGCGAGGGCGCCCGCGCTCCCAGTGGGAGTAGCTCGAAAAATTCCAAAACTGACCACGACCCAACCATACGCGCCGTTGGGTAGGAGTCAGATGAACAAGACGGATTTCAGCGCTGACGACTTCGGGAAGTTGTCATTTCCTGCGCGGCACTGGGATCAACATTGACACTCGCCGACGATATTCGCGGTAAGTATCTCCGTAGGAATTCATCAAGTCCCGTTCTTCAAATTGGATGGCGACAACGATGTAGGCAGTCGTCATGATCGAGAAGAACAGATGGCCGAATGTCATGCGAGGCGTGCTCCAGAAAGCGATGATGAACCCAAGATAGAGAGGGTGACGAACCATCTTATACAGAGCCGGCGACTTAAAAGGTATCTCTGCTTCAGACCTTCCCTTGAGATGGTTGTAGACCTGCTTGAGTCCAAACAGAGCAAAATGATCGACGAGATATGTCGATAACAGCACAATGCCCCAGCCCATCCAGAAGAGTGCTTGCAGCAGCGTGCGTCCTGTCGGATTACGCACATCCCATATGATTAAGTTCATGGGTTGCCATTGCCAGAACAGTAACAACAGCGTAAGGCTCGCTACCAGAACATAAGTACTTCGCTCAACTGGTTTAGGCACAAACCTGGTCCAGGCGCGTTTGAACCACTGACGCGCCATGACGCTGTGCTGAATCGCAAACAAGCTGAGAAGAAGGGCGTCGACGATTAGCGCTGAGCTTAAGGGCGGATTCGAAACACCGGTATCGATCGCCTTCGGAACAAAAACGTTGCCGACGAACCCGATCGCATAAAGGAAGGTTACGAAGAAGATCAAGTAGCAAATTACGCCGTAAAGAAACGCCAAGATCCGACCCATGGGGGGAGTCTCCTTTCTGGGTTAAAGGGCAGGAAGTAAGGTCATGCCGATGTTTGTCAAAATTCCGAGGTTAGATTTGCGCGGAGACTATAACTGACAGCCCGATGTGTCAATGTTCAATTGCGTATTTGCAAGCATTTGGAGACAAAACGCGAAGCAACTTGGTTCGGCAGCCTCCGCTTTATAGGGACGCACTTGCGGATGATCATTTGACGACCCATTGGAAAATAAAAGCGGCGAGATTACCCGCCGCTTTCCGCTTACATTCGTAACAAGAGAATATTTATTCGTCTGCAATTTCCTTTCCCGTGGGTTTCAAGAATCAACTATCCCTGCTCAATTTATCTCGGGCAGCTAGCCTGACATGAGCGATGCGCTTGATTAGCAGCCCTCTCGCACGCTCTGCGGTCGGCGCCTGTCCTCCCTCGGCAAGCACGCACTGCGCTCCTGTGTGCTGCCTCGCATCCCTTGAGGCATCGTTTGCGCGCGTTATGGTCATTGTTCGGGTGGGGCTTATCGCGCTTCCAAATCTTCCACCGCTTATGCTGTGAACGCGACGACTCTTTGTCTGTTTCCCTGTCTTCGCGCTGATGGTCCTTTAACTCAACACGCTCTTCTCTCTGATGAGTTTTAAGCGCGCTCTTTTCCAGCTTCTGTTCTGACTTTATGGCCTTTTTATCATGCTGAGCCTGAGCAGTCATGCTCGTGCCGAGCAAAAGGGCCAGGCCAATAACAAGGGCCGAAGCGGGTCGCCTTAAGGTACTTATTTCATAATGCATTGTCCTACCTCCATTCACTTTTAACAAAGCACTTCTGCAAAAACAGCATATCTGCTCTTGCACGGCTTTGCCTTATGAGGAGTTGCAACCCTCATGCCGTATCATCCCTCAATCGAAAGGCCGGGATGATTCAGGCTGGTTAATTAATCGACAACGTCTGGGTTAGAATCGACTTAATTTCAAAACCATATGCGCACTTCAAGTGACTCAAAAGATTTACGAAGGAATGAACCGGAAGCACTGACGGATCCAGTTTGCGGCATGACAGTAGATCCCACGTCGGCCGCGGGATCGTCCAAACACAATGGCGAGACTTATTACTTTTGCAGCCGGCATTGTCTTGAAAAGTTTCGCGAGGATCCTGAGCGCTTTCTTAATAGCCCCGCTCCCAGGGCCTCAGCTCAACTAACCAATATTGGCAGAGCCGCAGCAAATGAAGCAGCTTCCGGGAATCCGGAAGAAATCTACACTTGTCCGATGCATCCCGAGGTGCGCCAGAGCAAACCGGGCTCTTGCCCAAAGTGTGGGATGTCGCTGGAACGAGTCGCACCGCAAACGCCAGCGGAGAAGATCGACTACACCTGCCCGATGCATCCACAGATAGTGCGTGACAAACCCGGCAACTGTCCCATCTGCGGCATGGCTCTCGAACCGCGCACTGTCTCGCTCGAAGAAGAGAAGAATCCCGAGCTTGTTGACATGACACGCCGATTTTGGGTGGGCGTGGTTCTCACTGCTCCTCTCCTCTTAATAGCAATGAGCGATTTCCTTCCGGGAAATTCCCTTGAACGAATCGTCTCAATGCGCTCGCTTGGCTGGATTCAGTTGGTTCTGGCAACGCCGGTTGTGCTGTGGGGTGGGTGGCCCTTCTTCGTTCGTGGCTGGCAGTCGATCGTGAATCGCAGCTTGAACATGTTTACGCTGATCAGTCTGGGTGTGGCCGTAGCATACGTTTTCAGTGTCATTGCCAAGCTGTTTCCCGAAATCTTTCCATCTTCCTTTCGCGACCCGTCTGGTGTAGTCC
>JALYTI010000464.1 GCA_030854375.1 Acidobacteriota bacterium
CCCCAGGACTGATCGATTGGGATAGCGTGTACCTCTCGTCCCTTACGCAACGCATATTTCAATATCTTTAAAGTCCCACCCGCCTTCCCGGACCAAAAGCCAAACACCATCCCAGAAAGATCAACCATATGACGGTTTCGAATTGCGTACGCACTCTTGCGTTTGGGTAGTTGTAGCTCGACAACTCGATCGAGTTGCTCAAGCCAGGGATGGATCCAGCCTGGTTGTGCAGCCCTCGTATAGGGAATGATGGCCCAACAAACCTCGTTACTCTCGAGCAGCCATTCCATGGCCCACTGATCGATCCCGCGAGCTCCTCCGATGAGCCAGGTCCTGCCCTGGGACAAGAGTGACGAAAGATGCTGCTCAAACAAAGACCGCGCGGTCTCGCGATCAATGTCTCGCGAGCCCGTGATCGTCACTGCTTTATTGACAGTCATACAATTAGGGCTGCAAGCTCCTTATCCGGCGCCGGGCTAATATAGAACCAACAATAGCAAAACCAGCAATCAAAAGGAGCCTGCGCAGTTGCGTAGTTGTACTGCTGTCATATTAAATCAGTCCTAAAGCAGCGACGCTTCGGATCCCAACCGCAGTTGTGCGGATTCAAACTAGCCGGTTCTCCAGCAACTCTTTTGTCAGGCCGATGGTCCGAGTGAAAGGAATTCGTTGACATTGCGAAACAGGATCAGGTTTTCTCGCGATTCTCCCGATCAGCGGGCGCGCAGGCGAGAAGCATGGCGCTACTATCGGCATCTTTATGCTGGCATGCATGGTCGCATAGTTCTTGCACTGCTTGCTGCCATTGGACAATCAGCCGCGTTGCTGCCCGTTCCATTGCTGATCGGTTACTTGCTTGACAGGGCAATTGCGGCCGACAACTTACGCATTGTATTGCTCGCCGGAGCAGCGGTCTTTGCGATGCATCTGCTCTACAGCGGCCTCGTGTTGCTGACCCGTCACTTGCTGGTTATTGCTGAGAGCAATGCGATGACCCGGTTACGGAACGACCTGGTCGATAAGCTCTCTCACATGTCGCGCGCGTACTACACCCAGCTAGACCAGAGCCGGACGCAGACTGCCATTGTGCATGATACCGAACGTGTGACGACAATGAGCAGCGCCCTTATTGATCAATTTCTACCCGCACTTATTTCCGCGGTCGCGCTCATTGCCATCATGACGTGGGTGTATACCTGGCTATCCCTCGTGACCCTCACCTTCGTTCCAATCCTTTACTGGGTGTTGCACATCTTAGCTCGCAGAATGAAACGTGAAGGTAGAAATTTCCGCTTAAGGTTTGAAGACTTTAGCCGGAGTATTAGTCGTTTGCTTCAGGATATGCGACTTATCGAATACACGGGTTCCGAAGCACACTCGCGCGTTACTCAAAGTAACCAGATCGAAAGGCTGGCCCAATCGAGCCGCGCCTTCAGCAAAACCGTCATTAAACATAACGTTATGAATAGCCTGCTCGCGGGAGTATCGGGAGCGCTCGTACTTGTTGTCGGTGGAAGCGGCATCGTCGCGGGACGCATCACACCGGGCCAACTTTTAGCGCTCTACGCCGGCTTCTCACTGTTGCGCAATCAGTGGCTCGCTCTTTCACGCGCTTTTCCGCAAATCATTACGGGCAGCGAATCACTGCTTGCGCTGTGGGACATCCTGCGGACGAATGATCCGCCACCCTATAACGGCACAAAACAATTGCGTTTCACCGGTCACATCCAACTGGATAACATTTTCTTTCGTTACACGGATGAACTGATCCTTAAAGCTGTCGACATAAATATCGAAGCAGGCGCACACGTTGCGCTGATTGGAGAGAGTGGGGCGGGCAAAAGCACCATTGTCAATTTGATGCTCGGGTTTTACAGACCTGAACGAGGTCAGGTCTTGATTGACGGGCACAAATTAGACGAACTTGATTTGTCCTACTTGCGACGGCAAATCGGCGTGGTTCCCCAGGACCCGATCATCATGCCAGGGACTATTTCAGAGAACATCGCTTACGGAGTACCGGAAGCAACTCCTGAACAGATCGAACGGGCTGCACGTGTAAGCGGAGCCCACGAGTTTGTGATGGCGCTTCCGGAGAGGTACGAAACTTTTGTTGGTGAGAGCGGAATGCTTCTTTCCGGTGGACAACGTCAACGCATTGCCATTGCCCGCTCTCTGCTAAGGAAGCCGTGCTTTCTTATCCTTGATGAGCCGACAAATCACCTTGATATCGATTCTCTTAACGCCTTGATGGATGCTCTACGGAAACTAGATACGCGTCCTACCATGCTCATCATTAGCCACGACATGAATGTGGTGCGCGCAATGCAGATGGTCTATCTGATACAAAACGGAACAATTGTGGCCAGCGGCAAACCAGACTTGGTCCTCCAGGACGGGTTGTCAGTGTAGTCAGAGGACAGAGGTCAGAAGTCAGAGGACAGAGGTCAGAGGTCAGAGAACAGATATCAGAAGTTCAGTCCCTCGTTCGTAGTCCGTGGCTCGTAGCAAAATGGTGTTAACCACCGTCCAGTAACAACTGACCTCTACCACTGATCTCTGACTTCTGACCTCTGGCCTCTACGGTGTCGTCTGTCTTTCCGGGTGTCGCGTGCGATCAAGCTGCATCGGGTTAGCCGGCGTTGGTTGATCTCTAAAGATAGGGAAACGGATCTTTACCGGGCGCCGTGGGAAATAATTGTTTGAGAGGTCCACATCGGCCGTCTCCCAATGCGGGTCAAGTGCGATGGAACGAATCTCTTTCGATGTCGCGATTAGCTTGGAGACTTCCACGCTGTTGTAACGCCAGATTTCTGCAGGGATGCGCAGTTCTTCTTTGGTGCCGTCGGCATACTCGATCCCGAGAATGACGGGCATGACAAGGCCGCCAATATTCTTCAAATCGACAACGTAGAAATTTGTGCCGGCCTTTAATAGTTCCTGCTCGCGTGGCGTAAGAGTAGAGAGGAACTTCTGATAGTCTTCACGATCCTGCTGCGTCACCACCAGCTCGTCATAGGTGTTGTAGAAATCGCGCAGGGAAGGATCCTGGTCAACGCGCTTGATTATCTCTTTGT
>JALYTI010000465.1 GCA_030854375.1 Acidobacteriota bacterium
GGCCTGAAGCCTGTGCTACAAAGTGGCTGGGGCGGGAGGATTCGAACCTACGAATGCCGGTTCCAAAGACCGGTGCCTTACCACTTGGCTACGCCCCAGTATCAGATCCTGAATTGAAAGAGCGTAAGAACGGAAGACCCGCCGCAACTAAAGCACTAGAGTAATCATTCCGAGACAATGTAACACAGGGAAAGATGCGCCAGCCCGCTTCCTTTTCTATATCGTTAACACCGCGCTGCAGGGCTTCGTCATCCGCAAAGATACCAAACACGCTCGAACCACTTCCAGCTAATAAAGCGCCATGAGCACCAGCCTGAAGTAGGTTTGTTTTGGTTCGTCTAATCTCAGGCTCAATATCAAAGATCACAGACTCAAAATCGTTGATTAAGTTACCGTGTGGAGACCACAGAACGGAATCGCCCGAATCTGCCTCGTCATGCGAATTAGAAAGAATAGGGTCCGTATTCATTGTTGTCAAGGCAGTGGAACTAACCGCCGCGTACGCCCTTGCGGTGGCTACGCGCGCGTTTGGCGTGATGACGAGAAGGTGTTGAACTTCACCATCAGGTAGCGGAAAAATTGTTGCGCCAATACCTGTTGCGAGTGCACATCCGCCATCGAGGAAAAACGGCACATCGGCTCCCAGGCTCGCGGCAATTTCCAGTAGCTCGGGCTCAGTCGCTTCAAGCTTCCAAATATGCGCAAGCCCCAACAAGGAAATCGCGGCGTTTGAAGATGCTCCTCCGAGACCGGCCTGTGCTGGAATTCTCTTTTCGAGCCGAACGTGGACGCCGTTAGTTACCCCGTAGCTCTCTTTTAGGGCGCGAGCGGCGCGGATGATTATGTTCTCGTCACCAGTAGGAATACCCGGATCATTACAAGAGAACGTTATTGCACCATCTCCACTTTCTTCGAAGTGAAGATCATCATGGAGTGAAATTGTTTGGAGTACTGTTCTTACTTCGTGATAGCCGTCAGGACGTTTGCCCAGAATGTGCAAACTCCAGTTGATCTTAGCGTATGAGGGAAGACTGAGCGCGGGCTGATTCACTTTGGCGGCTGATTGGCAAACTCTCTAGCCGCCACCGTCGAAGATTGCGGAATGGGCGCCTAGCGGGTAATGAAAACTTGTGTTAGGTAAACGCTGCCGTCAGCGGAAACGTAGCTGCCGATCGCGGAAGCTTGAAAACCGACATACAGAATATTTGCGCGGTGAGCTGATGAAATCAACCATCTCTCAACTGCGAAAGTTCCCGGATCTTCGTAGCCTTTATTATACGCGATGTTCTCGGCGATCACTCTAAAGTGAAGTATCCCCATTGCGCGAGCGCGATCTTTCAACTGCGAACCCTCAGGTGTTTGATGAGAAAAAAATCCTAGCCGCCCCATCTTCTCGGAATGCGTCCTGGCCATCCGGCAAAGTTCCGGATCCCAAACCAGCTGTGTCAACCCATTCGCCACGCGGGCCCGGTTGGTCTTCTCAAAGGCACGGCGTTCAATCGTCGTCGCCTGCTCGAACCTCAGTAAAGCAGAGCCTGCCTTCGGCGTAGCCGTAGAACCCTCCGGCAACTTAACGCTTCGAGGGCGCGAGTACCGGGAATCATGGACTGGATCGTCTATCATGCGAGCTACTGGCCGCGGCTCAGCGGTTTGCGCGGAGGAGGTCGAACAAAAGGCCAGCAGGGCCAGCAACAAGAACCCTGACGATCTTGGGCAGATTTTGATTTGGGAAAAGAAAGGGGGATGCATTTGTAGGGGTAGTGCGCTGGCGCGCTGTCTCGCTAATTGGGAGAGGCCCTGAATTGAGCCACTTGCAAAAGTAACCTGCCGAGGGGCGGCAGGTCAGGAACGTCAACTTCAGACTAGCAAAGGATTAAACCAAGATCAACAATTATAGGCGAGCCAGGACGGCTGTGGGCCTTTTTGAGGCAGTTACGAGGTTTTCGACGCTTCGGGTCTCTCTGAACCAGGCGAGAATTGTTGAAGAGCGCGTTCCCATGCGGTGCGAACAGGATAGCAATACAAAAGAACGGCAAGCGCCACCAATCCCGCCCCATACGTATAGAAGTCATTTCCCGTGAGCAGGGTGGCGACAAAACCCATCGCTGAGATGATCGCGCCGAGAAATGCCACCCGCAGAGTCGTTCTTTCTAAAGTGATCAATAGTCCTGTGGGTCCTTTTAACGACGCGACGTCCTGCAGCCGCATGGCTGCAAACTTTGTGCGGCGCAAGGCAACGGCTCCCAACCCAAAGATCAAAATAGTAATGCGCACCATGATATCGAGCGATGGATTATTTTGTTGCGGCAGGTGTTTCTTCGTTACAAGTGCCAGTACGCAGAGAAGGACGACGGCGACCAGAAGCGCCAGGACGGTCCTTGACGTTGTTTTGTGACGCCGCACTAATTCTGAGCGAACATTTGTAGTTTGCTCGTTAGGATTTGCCATCCGCTCACCTCTCCATATTTAATGATCAATGACTTCCGGACTGCCGGCAAGGAGAAATTGAGTCTGAAACAAAAGTGGCCCGTTGTTAGCTTACAACGGGCCACGAATTAGAGCGCGTCTTTCATATCCCACTATGGTTTTATTTCCCTCGGCGCAACGACAGCAGGAGTGGCCACAGGAGTCTGAGTTGCGTTTTGAGTCGAGCGCGGGGCTGGATTAGCCGACGCCGGACGAGTTGTGCCGCGCTGAACTGGAGCAATTGGCATCACGTTGGTGGGCAACTGTCCGTTGTACTTGAGGGCCTCATCAATCAAATCATTGCGGCCCTCCTTCTTATCCTTGCTGATCAATATGCCATCTGAGTTGACCGTAACATCCGCCCTTCCGATGACTTCTTTAAGCAAGCTTCCCATAAAGCCTGGGCGCTCAGCTGCCGCAATGTTTTTTCTGTTGGGATCGGCCTCAGGAATCGGAACTCCAATAATACTTAACTGCTCCTTCGCTTTCTCCGCGTAATCACTGTTTGGAAAATTACGAAGCAGATCCTGGTAGTACTTGGCAGCCTCGTCTGGTTCCTCCTCCTGTTGGAAGGTAGTAGCCAGGCGGAAGAGCACTTCATCCCTCAGCG
>JALYTI010000466.1 GCA_030854375.1 Acidobacteriota bacterium
AGTCAGCGCCTTTCACGTGTCAGCGTTTCAATGGCCTGAAAAGTCCGCGGTTTTGCTATCGCGACTTCAATGAGAAATCAGAAATGTGAAATGAGAAATGGAAAATCCTCATACCAACTGATAACGCCCAGTTCATTGAGCACAGGCAGGAATGCCTGTCCTACTTAAACGTCGAGGTTCCTGACGTCGAGCGCATTATCCTCGATGAATTTGCGCCGAGGTTCTACAGCGTCGCCCATCAAGACGGTAAAGATCTCACCAGTTTCTACCGCGTCCTCAATCCTAACCTGTAACAAGGTACGCTTCTCCGGATTCATGGTTGTTTCCCAGAGTTGCTCAGGATTCATTTCCCCAAGACCTTTATAGCGTTGAATCGACAGATCCTTTTTTGCGGCCGCAAGCACTTTCTCAAGTAGCGCCTCGCGGGTCGGAATCTCTTCGCTGGTCCCATTCGTGCCGGTAATAAAAGGTGGGGCCAGCTTGTCTTCGAGAGTCATATAGAGTTCCACGGACTTCTGAAACTCCACAAAGCTCGCAAAGTTCCAATCTATGGCGAGGCTCAAACCGGACGTCGTCGTTGTTTCGATTTCCCAAAGACCGTGTTCCTCATCTGTTGAGAGTTCAGTTTTGAAACCGGCTTTAGCGAGAACACCTTCAACCTTGGCCATTAGGTCGCCGTTTTGAAAAACATTGCGCAGGGTGATGCCTTCCTTCCGCAACACGCCTTTCTTCCCGGCAAATGCTTCCAGGAGAATGTCCAGTAAATGACCGTCGCCACCGAGCCGGCGCGCGGCACGCTCGCAGTAACGCTTGAGGTCTACCAACTCTTCCAATGACCCGGCCAACTCTTTTCCTTCAATGTCCTGTTGCGCTCCCACCGACTTCACGGTCATATCGGCGGTTGCCATCCGCATTAGATAACGGACCATCAGGCCTTCGTCCTTGATGTATTCTTCCTTCTTCCCTCGCTTCACCTTAAACAATGGTGGTTGGGCGATGTAGACATATCCCCTCTCAACCAGTTCGGCCATTTGACGATAGAAAAAAGTAAGCAACAGCGTGCGGATATGAGAACCGTCAACGTCGGCGTCCGTCATCAGAATGATCTTGTGGTAGCGTAGCTTGTTTGCATCAAAATCTTCTTTGCCGATTCCTGTTCCCAACGCGGTGATCAAGGCTTTGATTTCGCTGTGGCCAAGCATTTTGTCGAAGCGCGCCTTTTCGACATTAAGAATTTTGCCTTTGAGCGGAAGTATTGCCTGATTCTTGCGATCCCGCCCTTGCTTTGCCGACCCGCCGGCCGAGTCGCCTTCAACAATGTAGATTTCGGATAGCGCAGGATCTTTTTCCTGACAGTCTGCAAGTTTTCCCGGAAGCATTGACCCGCCGAGGGCGCCCTTACGGACAATCTCCCTGGCTTTTCTGGCGGCTTCCCGCGCTCTGGCAGCGTCAACAGACTTGCCCACAATCTTTCGCGCCACGGTCGGGTTTTGTTCCAGGTACTCAGTTAAACGTTCGTTTAGAAACGATTCGACCGCACCCTTGACGTCTGAATTGAGTTTGCCCTTGGTTTGCCCTTCAAATTGCGGTTGCGGGAGTTTCACCGAGATTACTGCGACCAACCCTTCACGAACGTCATCACCAGTCAACGAGCCTTTGAAGTTTTTCGCCAGGCCCGACGACTGCGCGTAAGCGTTGATAGTTCTGGTAAAGGCAGAACGAAAACCTGACAGGTGTGATCCACCGTCAACCGTGTTTATGTTATTAGCAAACGAATAGACCTTTTCGTCGTAAGCGTCGTTATATTGAATGGCCACTTCAATCGACAAAGCGTCGCCTTCCTTCTCAAAATAGAGAGGCTTGTCGTGTAGCGTGGTCTTGTTCTTATTAAGATGTTTGACAAATTCGGCGATACCGCCCTTGTAATAAAATTCGTGCGAGCGCTCCGGCTCCTCGCGTTCGTCTTTGATCGTGATGCGAATGCCCTTATTGAGAAAGGCCTTCTCTCTCAGCCGCTCCGATAGTTTGTCAAAACTGAAGGTCGTGTGATCAAAAATCTGACCATCGGGTTTGAATGTAATCTTGGTTCCGCGTTTCTTGGTTTTTCCGGTTTGCTTTAAGTCCACAACCGGAATACCGCGAACATATTCCTGTTCGTAAGTTTTATTGTCTCGCCAGATTTCCAGATGCAATTTCTCTGAAAGAAAATTGACGCAGGAAACTCCCACACCATGGAGGCCGCCGGAAACTTTGTATGCGTTGGAGTCAAACTTCCCGCCGGCGTGTAGTTTCGTCATTACGACTTCCGCGGCCGACTTCTTTTCCTTCTTCATCTCATCGACCGGAATGCCGCGCCCGTTATCGATCACGGTTATAGAATCATCAAGATGGATCGTAACGTCGACGTTGTCGCAATATCCGGCCAGGGCCTCATCGATTGAGTTATCTACGACCTCATAAACCAGGTGATGAAGGCCCAGTTCTCCGGTCGAGCCGATATACATAGCCGGGCGCTTACGCACGGCATCCCTACCTTCCAGAACTGCGATAGACGATGAATCGTAAGCCTGGTGCTTTTTGCCGGTAACTGTAATATCCAGTGTCGCCAAATACGTTCTCCTTATAAATGCAAAGTCATCAGTATTTCTTTATCAGTCGATCTTTCCTCAGCACCTCACGCAACGCGAACTCTACTGGGGACTCTCAATGGCGACCGCGGCCGCCGAAAAAGTGTTTGCTTTCACCTCGGCTGAACGAGCCTGGCCTTCCACAATCTCGTGTACGTTTGCTTTTGAGAGGAATCCCTGGACGTGGCTTCTCTTAGACGTAGTAATGAATGTCTGAGTGCGGCCTTCAAGATACTCCAAAAGACGATTTATCCTTTTTTGATCCAACTCTGCATCGACATCATCGACAAGAAAAAGTGGATAATCATCATGCCAGGAATTATACACTGAAATTGCCGCTAAGTCTAATAGTAACAATGCACTACGCTGTTGCCCTGAGCTGCCGTATACGCGGGTTTCATGACCGCCCAAACGGATACCCAAATCGTCGCGGTGGGGCCCCACCA
>JALYTI010000467.1 GCA_030854375.1 Acidobacteriota bacterium
ATACTGGTTCAATTTCAATTCTCAGGTCCGAAGGACCGGCAGTTAGTAGCCCCGTCCGTGAGGGCGGGGGAAATGCGACGGTTATCATTTAAGCGCCGAAGGTGCGCCACTATTTGTACCGGCCCTTCGGGCCTCTGAGATATCAAGAATAGAACTCCCCGCCCTCACGGACGGGGCTACTAACTACCGGTCCTTCGGACCTAATGCAAAATGGTAATTCAAACTGAACCAGTTACTCTGTTCGGTTGTAGGTAGACCAGAAAGCTCGTAGAAGGCCTTCGCAGGCATCGACGATACACAGGATCGTGCTATTTTAAGTTCCCGCTTCTGAAGGCAAAATCCGATGACCGACAATTATAGGCACAGATTATTCTCCTCCTACAATGCTACGCACGCGTCTTATCTAGACCCTGATGACGACTCCAAGCTCGATTGGTTCTTAGACTACGCGCGGAATAATTATCTGCCTCACATCAACCGCCTCGACCGGAATTCGACGCAGGTACTTGAGATTGCTTGTAATAAGGGTTACCTGCTCGCAGCATTTCATACGCTCGGATTCAAACATTTGCATGGTATAGACCTCTCACCAGATGATGTGGAGACCGCCAAAAGTCTTCTGCCAAACGCGACCATTACGTGCATCGAAGCTTTAAATTATCTCGATAGCAACAAGAGCCGATTTAATCTCATAGTGCTTAAGGCTTTGTTGGAGCATGTGCAAAAGGATCAAGTCCTTACCTTGCTTGAGAAGATAAGAGCGGGTCTGGCACCGGAGGGGACCGTTATGATCGAAGTGCCGAACATGGATTGGCTCTTTGCTCAGCATGAAAGGTACATGGATTTTACTCACGAAGTAGGTTTTACCAGAGAAGCCCTGGCGCAGGTCATGAGAAATGTGTTCGATGACGTGGCGATAGTTAGGGGAAGATCTGCGGGTGGCCAAAGCACTAAGAGAAAGCTCGGGGATTTAGTGCGACCCGCGTTGGTTGCTTTTATGAATATCGGTTTCCGCATACTTGGTGAGGGCGCTTCTGATACCTGGTGGGACAGCAGAAGCATTATCGGAATTGCGAAAAAGGGGAAGTGACTTTCGCCGAAACAAATTAGAGCACCTAGGCCCGGCGAGGTCGTGCAATTGCCAGCAGCTGCCGCAGCTCCTGGGGTCTTAAGAGCAACGCGTCCGAAATGTTGATGTGGGTCTGGCTGCGAAAATAGAAAGCGACCAGCGTGAATAGGAGAATGTAGCTAACGGTTGAAGCAGCCGCCGCGCCTCGCGCACCAAACGGTGGTGTTAGCGTAAATACCAGGACAAGATTTACGAATAAAGTTATCAACCAAAACATGGGAATCGCTCGTGGCAATCCCATAGCACTGAAGTGTTGCACCAACACCGATTCGATCCCAATAAGAAATACGCCCGGCAGCAGTATCAACAACTGCACAGTCACGTCGGAGAATCCCGCGCCGTAAAGTTGTGGCAGGATGAAACTGAGCGGCACTGCTGCGAGACAGATGAAAAACATCAAAAAAGCCGTGTGCCGCGTGACGATGCACGTCGTTTCTCCGTGCACGTCTTGTGCGGCCGTGATGCGCGGGAAAAGCAGCGTGGCAATTACGCCCGGCACCAGCATAAGTAACATAGAAACCTGCGAAGCCACGCTATAGACGCCTGCCTCGGTTGCCCCGCGGAAATGATTTACTACCAGCAGATCGGCTCGAAAAATGAGCATACCTGCGAGGATAGAGATATGAAATTTCAATCCATACCGCATCATCGAAGTGAACAAACCTGCATCCGGTCGCCAATTCGCTCGCTCCTGCCGGCGAGCTACAAATCGCGTGATAAGGAACGCTAAAACCAGAGCGACAGCTATGCTCGCTGCTGTGTTCAGGGACACTAGCATCCAGAGATCGCGCTTCAGAACTACAAGTGCCAGGATGGCATTGACGAGAATGAGGACTTGCCCCGCAAGGTCCAGCAAGTTGAAACGTTCCACCTGGCCGACGGCGAGAAAGATGTTGAGCCCAATCAGCGTCAGAAGTTGGAAAGGAATGGAGATGGCGGCGACGCCGATCAGGCCCGTGGGTATCGAACTGAAAATCTGCGGTCGCCAGGCAGCTAGCCCAACTACACCCAGCGCGAGCAACCCGCCGATAATTGGAGCGAAGATCAAAGAGTTGATTGCAGCGGATGCGAGGTTACGCTTATCTCGCGAAATAAAATACGTATTGGCCGACGGCAGACCCGCGCTGCTAAGTTGAACGACAGTGGCGACAACGACGTTGATGACAGCAAGCTCACCAAGCGCCTCCGCCCCCAGCCACCGGGCGACAATGATACCTGCCACGACGCTGCTCGCTGTTATCAGCAAACGCACCGCAAGCGTGCCCGCAACCTCGACGGAAAAACGACGCGAAAATCGAGGATCATTAGACACCGGAGACGTTGGGTCACTGGGCTGCGAGTCTCGCGCGGAGCCCATGGCTGTCCTCGGACTCTCGCCTGCTCCGCGAATCACGCTCGTTTCTCCCACGTCTTCTGCCTTCCCGTCCACGACGTCGCGTTATCCACGATCAATCCAACGTTCGTACCATAAGCTCAGATTCAGCAAGGCCCACAAGTGAAAGCCCCAGTCATGGGTTCCTTTGCGGTGTTGTTCCAATAGCCGCGCCACGAATTTGTAGTCCAGAAAATCACGCCGCCGCATGGTTGAGTTCATCAGGTGCGAATCGAACCATTCGCCTAAGCCGTTCCTGAACCATTCACGAACCGGCGCGCCGAAACCGCGCTTGCGACTGTAGAGCAAATCGTGAGGCAGGATTTCTTCGAGGGCGCGTTTTAGAATGTGTTTTCCGCTCGTGCCCTCAACTTTCAGCGAGCGAGGCAAGCCCATCGCATATTCGACGAGATGGTGATCCAAAAACGGCACGCGAGCTTCCACGCTGTTGGCCATCGTGATCTTATCAACGCGCATCAAGAGAAGCTCAGGCAGCCGGAGTTTCAGTTCCAGGTAAGTCATCCGAGAAAGGAAATCCGATTCCGGTCGTTCGCGTTCTATG
>JALYTI010000468.1 GCA_030854375.1 Acidobacteriota bacterium
TTCCGCCGCGTTCACTGAAGACTCAACGATAGCGCGCGCAGTCGTCTCGCCGCTTTGAATGCGTTTCGTCAGTCCGTCAATGTCATTCGCAGTGTTGGCCATGAATTGAATGTTAGGGCACCGATCTGGATCACCCGCTACCCAGACTGTGTGGACACGTGAATCCGTTTCGAAGAGGCCACTCCTTTGGAGTGCGGCGACTGGTCGCCGCTTTTGGTTGAAGCGATTCAATGTTGGAAAGCTGCGACAAGTCGCAGCACTCCAAAGAGTGTCCCCTATTGCTCGCTACGCGCTGCTCAGCGTTGACTCCTTTCCTCTCACAACACTTTGGGCACGCGAAAATAACCTGCAGCCGGGTCCGGGGCCTCGGCGAGCGCCGTCTTCTGGCCAAGTGAAGGCGCGACTTCATCCTCGCGAGAGGAATCCATGTGTTCACCTTCGGGCGTGAGCCCGCCAAGCGCAGGCTCGACGTTGCTGGTGTCGAGTGCATTTAGCTGTTCGACGTAGGCAACGATGTCGGCCATCTGCGGCGCAAAGATCTTCAGCTCTTCTGGCGTGATTTCCATTTGCGCCAATTGGGCCACCTTCTCAACATCAGACTCGGTAATAGGCATTTTTTCCGGCTTTCAGATTTCAGACACTGGACGCTCCAGGCGCCTTATACAACTCGTGGCGGCGCCGAGAAATGCCCGGCGCAGGTCCACATCTTCGATACCGGCAGCGGCGCACAATATCTCCGCCGGCACCTCATCGTTGAGATACGCCCGCCGACTATGACTTTCCTTCTGTGCCCGGCGCGACTTAAGTAACGTGCTCGGATCGATCCGCAGATCGATCGATTTCACAAGTGGCTGACCCAAAACTGAGTTCAGGCGAAAGAGTAACTGGCCGCGCATTTGCTCAAGCTGTCGTTTCCAAATGGCGTCTTCAACGGCGACGACGAGCGTCGCATTTTGCAGCTGCACCGGTACTGCGTGCATACTTAAGCCTTCGCCCACGGCATGTTTCCAGGCAGCAATGCAGGCAGCTTCGGCGATTTCTTGAGATGCTCCCGAGGCCTGAAGTATCGCGGGCAAGGTCTTGATCAGTTTGTCCATTCACGGCCTTCCGGAGCGTTGCGTCTTGTACGAGTTTCGAGCTATTAACATTCAGCAAAAATGATTCGAGGAGTGTAGCGGAGAATTGTTTGGCACGACAAGCTGACACGCTTCTTCGCGATCTTTGCGGTTCGTGGCTCGGTAAGGACAAATCCAACCGCAAAGGGCGCGAAGAACCCGCAAGTCCGCAAAGAGAGATTGGATCTGTTTAAAGAACAGAAAGCTCGGTTGATGGGTGGATAATATGGCTGTGCTAAAGGAGAAAATCGTTCTCGCATCGAAGAGTGCGCGCCGTGCAGGAATACTGGCGGCAGTCGGCTGGCCTTTCGAACAAATAGCAGCGAATGTGGATGAATCGCGTCTTGTTTTCGAAGATGCTGCAACCTACGTTGAGCGTCTCGCAAAAGCCAAGGCCGAGACTGTGGCGAAGAAAGTTCCTGCGTATTTAGTACTGGGCGCTGACACAGTCGTAGTGGTTGACGAAGAGATCCTGGGCCAGCCGTTGAATGATCAAGAGGCTCGCAGGATGCTGAAGCTCCTAAGCGGGAAATGGCATGACGTACTAACCGGCGTTGCGCTCATGCGCGGCAGCCAGCCGTCTCGAGCGTTAGTTGCTCACCAGACTACTCGAGTGCGTTTCTGCGAGATGGAGACGGCGGAGATTGACTGGTACGTTTCGACAGGAGAGCCGAGGGATAAAGCTGGAGCGTATGCCATACAGGGCAAAGGCGGACTATTTGTCGAGGAAATTCAGGGAGACTATTTCAATGTTGTAGGTCTGCCGGTGCGGCTGGTTTACAACTTGTCGCGCAAGATGAACTGATAAATGAGCCCAGCGTTATTGGATCGCTTTGCCTTGAGTGGCAATCAAGAGCGGGGGCAAGCCCGCCTTCCCAACCTGAGAGACCTCTAACTTGCTCGGTTGATCTTGCGTCGAAAGCCCCCCAAGCAAAATTCAAAACTTAACTGTGATCAGCTCGTGGTCGGGAGGGTGGGCTCGCCCCCGCTCTTGGCTGCCACTCAAGGCAAAGCTAACCAATAACTGCGGGCCTTCATGACCGGTTCTTCGCTTGGTCAGCTTCAGAACAAAACAGTGCCGCCATCCACGTTGATGGCCTGCCCGTTGATCCCTCGGCCATCTTCAGACGCCAATAACAACGCCAGCGCCGCGACTTCTTCAGGCTCTACCAACCGATTCTGCGGGCTCATCTTCTTAAGCGAGTCCATTGCCTGATCGGCGGACAGCGCGGTCCTTTTGGTTATATTTTCGATTCCGCGCGTTGTCATGTCAGTGTCCACATAACCCGGACAAATGGCGTTTACTGTTATTCCTTTCGCTCCCACTTCAAGGGCGGCTGAACGGGTTAATCCAAGCACGCCGTGTTTAGAAGCGGAATAGGCTGCGATGTAAGGCGCGCCTGTCTTGCCGGCTATCGAAGCGACATTGATGATGCGGCCCCAGCCCTGATCTATCATTTGTGGGAGTGCGGCCCGCGTGCAATAGAAGGTGCCGCTCAGATTAATCGCCAGATGCCGCTGCCAGAGGTTGTCGTCCGTTTTTGTTATTGGGGCGCTTTCAGCAATGCCGGCATTGTTGACCAGAATGTCAGGACCGCGACCGAAATTTCCAGTGACCGCCAGGAAAATTCCCTCAACGCTTCTAACATTCGAAACATCACAAGCTACCGCAATCGCATTCGTAGGAAACTGATTGGCTATTTCTTGTGCAACCTGTTGCACCTGCTCCAGCGTTCGGGCAGCAACCGCGACCTGCGCGCCCTCACGTGCAAACGCCAAAGCGATAGCGCGACCAATGCCGCGACCGCCGCCGGTTATGAGCGCAATTCTGTTTGCAAGTTTCATAGAGTTTGGATTCAGGCCTGTAGTTACTGGGAGCGCGGGCGCCCTCGCCCGCAACGTCACATACCGAGCAAGTTTTCCGTAAAGAGGTCTGTGCCGCAC
>JALYTI010000469.1 GCA_030854375.1 Acidobacteriota bacterium
GACTGGTCCAGCTCAAACCCGCCCCGGCTTTGGCCCAATAGAGAGTCAATTGTTCGGTGCCAGCGCTCGGCGCCGCCCCTCTGTTCCGTACATCTACATAAACGTAATTAGGATTTGAAGTCCCGGTACGGTACTCGCCGTTTTCAGTGATGTGAGCAAAAGCGTGCGGAGCATCCTGCACTTTGCGTAGCCAGATGTCTTCGCTTTCATACATTGGTTGCGTTGAAGGGTCGGGCTCCGAGCCGGTGTCTTCGGGTCTGTCTTTCACATAGAGATTGGCGACCGGCGGCACCCATCGATTCCATTCAGTGCCCCATTCGTCCACCCCAGCGACAGGTAGCTCCGCGTATTCCTGAATCGTCCATAACGAAAAATTGTCCGGGTCGATACATGTGCTCGAGTAGTCGCCCCATCGATTGCGCGTTCCGGTATAAATTTTGAAGTACTTCGCTAATCCAGCTCTGAATTGCACAGTAGGCTGTAGCGTGTTAAGCGCATCCGTGTGCATTCGAAACGAATAGTTGCAGCTGGCAAATTGCGCGGCCGAAAAACTCGAATAGCCCAGCAGCAGGTCGCTGTAGGCATTCACGGCGATGCTGGGGAACGCATAGAAGTTCGTGGCAGTAGCATCGTCGACGCGCCCAAACTGCTGCACTGCGGCTGTGGTGGGATTGATTTGCCACCATTGCACCGCCGAGCGTGTGGGAGCGGCAGCCGGCAGGAAAGCGGCTTGCGCACACCAGAGTGAGCCGTTTTGAAAAACGACATTCTGCATGCGCGCGTCGTTGTTTTGAATTAGCTGAGCCGCGCCGCTTTGGGGAGCGAAGTCGGCGCCAGTGGCGTTCGGACCGGACGCCCAGGGTTGCGCGACGTTTGGAAACAACATTGTGACCGTGTACACAGGGGCTGCGGCAGTGCCGGTGATCGTATAGATCCGCACAAAGCCATTACCACCGGAATTACCATTCCAATTACTAACAAGGAATTCGGTGCCCATTGCATTATCCAGCGTAACGGCCGGGCAGATGGTAAAGCCTTCTGTGGTTGGTCGATTCAGAACGGTAGGCGCACTGGGACCTGCATACAACGCCGCTTTGTCGAAAATGTACACTTGCCCATTCATAAAAGGATCTGCACTACCCGGGGCAACTACCTGAAACAAATTTCCGGTTACCACGATCCAGTTGTTATTGAAACCTATGCTCGGATAGTCGAACCACCGGGTGTTGGTCGCATCGACATCGAACGAGTACCCGGTCCAGACGCCAGTGGGATCGTTGCTTGATGAAACGGCGATTAAGAGAGCAGAGGTAGCGGAGTTGCTGTTGGCCGGAGCAGTTATTATCCAGCGTCCGGCAAACGGATCGTATAAGACTTTAGGATCAAATACAGAGGCTGCGCCCACCAGTGGCGAGAAAAAGCCGTTGAGCGTGACGGTCGAGATAGTTCCGCCAGTTTTATTTTGAATCCGGACCTGCGAATTCAACGCAGTCATCACATGATTCGGACCTACCGCGCCCCCCATGTCGGGAGGAATCGTCGTGTTATTGTCCCCGATTGCCGGAAAGTTCGGTTCCAGAATGCTCGATCCCTCCTTCTTCCCTGGTTGCGCAGGTGACAAATTCTCGGCGAGCGTCAACCTAAGGGTTTCGCCTTTCGCGCCCGGAGGAATTGGCGGTGAAAACGGTATGTTGACCTGGTTTTCGTTCTCCAACTTTTTCTTTTCTGCTGCCGGTCCTCTTTCCTTTTCGCGCCTCTCAATTTCCGCGATGTTGATTGTAGCGGTTGAGGTTGGCTGCACCTTTGTGCCGGGGCCCTCATTGATGTTTTGTTGCGCACGCGTCAGCGAGCCGGCTAAGCAGACAATAAAGAACAAGAATCCTGCGCGAATAGAGTGTCGACGGCTGACTATTCGACAATTGTTTGCGGTAGCGAATGAGGTGAAGCGTGAAGAGTGTGTCATGAGGATCTCCTGTAAGACGAAACGGCTCCAGGTCAGCCCACTGGGTGGACTCTCAAGAGAAACCGACGCCTGATTGTGTAAGGTCATGTGGAGGTTACGGCCTGGATCATTCGGTATAGGGTCAAACCCAGGTCACATCAATGGCAATGAAGTCGGGCAAAGGCGTTCGCGAAAAATTAACGCGTCCGCGCCCAACCACTTTACTAGTTCGAAAATCCTGAACTACGAGGTCTTCTACAAAGAATGTCAAGAAACAGTAGAGCGGCGAGGATGAAATAGATGGAACCTGGTAGAAAGCTCCCTATGGTGTGACTGCCACCACTGAACGCCGGTGAGTTTTCCTGCAACCGGCTCTCTGAATTCGTTTTCTGTTCTGGCTTACTAGCGTCGCTTTTTTTTTACTCGTCGCCGGCCTGAACGTTTTGCCCTTCGCGCCTTTCGGGACCGGCAGATCAGGCGGGATGATGAGGTTTTGATTTTCTACCTTTTTTCTTCCCGGTTCCTGCGCGCTTTCGCGCTCGCGTTTTTCAATTTCCTGAATATTGATGGTGGAGCTTGAAGAAGGTTTAACTTTCCTGCCCCTATCCTGCTGAGAAAACACTCCGGGACTTGCCTGGTTCGAAAGCACCAGGAAAAAAAACACTGCCACGCCTAATCGGCAGATGCGACTATGCAACCTTGATTGACTCTGGCTTGAATACTTGAGGAACGATGAGTACTTCATGAGGAAACCTAATAACGATAAGACTCTCTCAACTAAAATCCTCGATCTTTCGCCCGACACTACACCCGTCTTCCTCGGAGTGTCAAGAAAGCGCGCCCGTTGGGCATTGACCTCATGGGACCGCAACTATCGCAATTAACCGTCGTACCCAAACTGCATCACTACGGTGAGTTTGCACGGCGACTGCGCCCGCCAGAACATCATTGATGTGTTAAAATCTCTTGATGATCCTCGACTTTCTCGAAGTAAACAATTTTCGAAATCTAACCGGAAAAATCTTTTGGGGACCCGGACTGAACATCATCCACGGTAACAACGGCCAGGGCAAAACCAACTGGCTCGAAGCCATCCATATTCTCGCCAGGACAAAAT
>JALYTI010000470.1 GCA_030854375.1 Acidobacteriota bacterium
CCCTATTTTTCGCAGGCAACAGCGTGGCTGGTTTTATTTCTCCTTGCGACGGCGCCTCTTTGGCCCAAACTGCATACCGCGCACGGTCAAACGTCGGGCAATGCGCGCTTCACCGAAAGCCTGAGACTTCAAGAGGTTGCTCCGGGGATTGAATACGGTCAAACCACCAGCGGCCATGCGTCAAAAGAAGTTCTCACCGGTCCGTGGTACATAAATGTGCTCAGGATTGATCTGGGTCGAGCGACACTGAAGATTGTGCGCGCACTCGACGAAGGTGTTGGCATGGAAACCGTGAGCTCGCTGGCAGCCAGGTATCGCGCGTCGGCTGCAACAAACGGGGGATACTTTAGAACAACCGGAACATATCGGGGCGAGTCGATCGGATTATTGCTTCTTGATGGCAAGTTAATAAGTGAGCCTTACAACGATCGTGCGGACCTTGGATTGATAAATAATGGCAACAGCACCGAAGTGATTTTTAGTCACCTGAAATTCTCGGGAGAAATCTCAGTAGGGTCTGTAAAACACGATGTACAAGGTTTGAACAGACCGCTATCTGCCAACGAGTTGATTGTTTTCACGCCCGAGTTTCACCGTACTACTTTGACTAACCCTGACGGTATGGAAGTCGTAGTACGAGCCTCCAGGGTCGTCGCCTTAGGCGATCTCAAAGGCAGCACTGAGATTCCGTCGGACGGTTATGTTATTTCCGCTGTAGGTAGCGCGCGCGAGTGGCTAAAGCGAAACGTACACAAGGGATCAAAGATAGCTTTCTCATGGGGTTTGAATTCCATTGAACCCGGCGATCATAAAGACTGGCTCCGCGCTTCCAGCCTGCTCGGAGCGGGGCCGCAGCTCATCAAAGCCGGCAAAATTGCCATTACCGACAAGGACGAAAAGATGGCTCCGGGATTCGCTACCGATCTACATCCGCGAACAGCGGTTGCCATGTTGGAATCCGGAAAGCTCTTATTGCTCACGGTTGATGGGCGTCAACCAGGGGTAAGCGCCGGCATGTCTTTGAATATGTTAGCCCAACTACTGCTGGAGCTTGGCGCAGTTGAAGCGATCAATCTCGATGGGGGCGGCTCAACAACAATGGTTGTACACGACAAGATTGTAAATCGGCCTTCCGACCAAACCGGTGAGCGTCCTGTCAGCGACGCAATACTAGTTTTTTCTAAGCCGGAGTGAGGAAAGTCGCAGTAGACGCCTTTTGACACGTGTGTTAAATTCTACACTGTTTGTTGCTTAGTACGATTCGCGGCCCGTGGCAAAGTGCGGCCGCACCCAACCTTCCGCTTACCACCATCAAAGTGCGGTTTGAAAAGCATAGTGAATTGACCGTCTAAGGGACTACATGGCAAAGAATGCGGGTTCCGGGACTGGAAAGCCGATAACGGAAGAATCCTCAAGCGGAAATGGTGTGGTCGATCTCGCCGACGCCCGCGTACGCCTGCATTCGGGTTCGCGTCAATCCAACGAAAGTCTTCTGAAAGAACTCGACGAGGTTCGCTCACTCCTTGATCAGGGCCTTTCTGCGGAAGCGAAGTCCCGGATTGCATTACTCCTATCCGCTGCACATAACAATCCTTCGATACTTGCTCTGGCACGTTGCGCGTTGTCTACGGCGCTCGAGATGCAGGGCCAGTACCGCGAGTCGCTCGCCGCAGTGGCGATGTACGAATCGCCCGACGCAAAAATCAAACTCGATCACCCAGCAATTCAATGCCTCAGAGTGCAGATTGGGCTCGCCTACAACTACAACGGAGATCATCCCAAGGCGATTTCAATTCTCAAAGGCGCCCTTCGTGAATTTTCCGAAAGTGACCCGCCGCAGAACCTTGGTCCTATTAATGCAGCCCTGGCTCGCGTCTATCGAAGCATTAGTGAATATCCGATTGCCCTCGACTATACGCAGCGCGCCCTGGAGCATTTTCGTCAGGCCGGCGAATGGCGCGGTATAGCGGAAGCATATTTCGGAATTGGGCTAGCGCAAGTACAGGAAGGCGACTACGAAGCTGCGCTTGAGAACTTTCAGCAGGCCCTTAAGCTTACCGGTGATCATCCAGCCAGTTACATACTCGGCAAGATCTACTCCAACATGGCCGGCGTGTGTTGGTTTCTCAAGCGCCCGCAAGAGGGCATTCGCTACCTTGAAAAGGCGATTGGTTACTACGAACGCACAGACCACAAAGCCAGTGCGGCGAATGGCTACAACAATCTCGGCATTAATCTGATTCTGATGGGCCAGTGGGGAAGAGCTCAGGAAGCCCTGCAACGCGCCCTCTCTGTGGCAACAGAAGCTGACGAACGAGCCGAAAAGATTCCGATGATTCTTGATTCGCTCGGCGAGTTGCTGATGTTGCGCGGCGAGCTTGATGAAGCCCAGGACTACCTTGAGCGCGCTGTAACTCTGGCAACCGAGGACGGCAATAAGTGGTATGCCTGCCAGGCACTCCGGACACTGGCTCGCTGCTACCTTGCCATGGAGGATCACGTTAAGGCTTTAGCGCAGGGTGAAGAGGCATTGACTCTTGCGCTCGGCATTGGTGATCGCCAGGCGATTTGCGATTCGCGGCTGATTTTGGCGGAAGCACATCTCAGCCACGGCGATCTTGAAAAATGCTCCGCGCAATTAGATAAATTGGCCGAAGAAACAACCGATTCTGGGACGGACCTCGGCTTTTCCGGCGAATCGCAAAGAATCCTCGGCATGCTGGCGATGCTGAAATCCGATTTCTCGGCGGCAGCCCAACACTTCGGCACCAGCGTTTCTATATTTGACATGCTCGGGGACCGCTATAGAGCTGCCCGCGCTCACGGCGAACTCGGGCGTGCCTACGCGTCCAGCCAGCCCAGCCGTGCGATGGAACATCTTTCACGAGCCGTAAACGCTTTTCGTGAGCTGGGCGCAAAACTTGATCAGACTAGAACTGAAGCGACCCTCGACAACCTCGATCGCTTTGCACCCGAAAGAAGCGAGGAACAGTCAGCGCTGCCGCAATTACTCACCCTTCGGCTGGCGGAAGCCGTCACTTCCCGCGAACTCT
>JALYTI010000059.1:0-1799 GCA_030854375.1 Acidobacteriota bacterium
TTTCACAGCCATTGAGCGAGGCTAATTAGTTTTATTTAGAAAAACTTCAGCTGCGGTCATTCCATTAACCGAAACTTCATGAACCTTTTTGAAGCTTGAGCGGACCAGCGCAATTTTGTCGCGGTTCTCGAAGTAGGTTCGGCCGCGCTGAATAATGATGTAAGCAGGACCGGGAATGTTTACCACATCGAAATCGGGAGCTGATATGGCTTTCGACTTCAAGTCGGTACGGCCAAACCTTGCGAGATAATAGCGCGTGGCCGCAGTTGTCTCATGAGCAATGAAAGCGCCGGGCGGAGATGCTTCGCAGACAAACTTAATTGCTTCGCGCAGACCGTCGTCATAAAACTCGTCGTGCGGAAAAAAGTGTCCCACCTTTGCCGCACCAAGCGCGTTTGTATAGAGGGCGTAATGTGGGCCGGCGGAATAGGCGGTCCACGCGGGTAACCCAAGAAAGATCATGGCGCACACCGCCGCAACGATCGCCCGCGTTTGTTTTGAATAGTTTAGTTGCCGGGAAGTGAATCTGACCACTTCAACGACACCGATCGCCGATAGCATATAAACGAAAGGCATTAGCGACAGAGTGTAACGCAACCACTTCGCTCCCATAAGTGAATAGGGAACGATCCAGAACAAAAACATAAAAAGGACGAATGCATATCCCGGCTCTCGCCAGCGTTTAATCGACACCACAAATCCCATAATGAACGAGGCAAGTACAAGAAGTGGGATCTTAATTGCCATGAATAACAGATAAAAATATATCGGCGTGCCCCAGAAAGGCGTCGTCGAGATTGTGTTCTTGTAGAGCCGGTCCGCGAAAAGAAATATTTTCCGCACTACTTCGGTCTGAACGTAATCACAGAAGATTTTTCATTTGTCATTTCAAATTTCTCATTTGTCATTTCGGAAACAAAATGTCCAGGGTAGATCGAATGACAAATCAGAAATGGAAAATGAGAAATTTGAAATAATTTGAAATGACAAATGAAAAATCGTCTGGCCGCAACAAGCGTGCCATAACAACCGTTTAGCATAACCGACTAAGACACCAACTCCCACGAATGGACGACTCGAATTGGATTGCAATCCTACCGGGCTTCACTGATTGGTAGCTTTCGCCAAAATGGCTTATCGTTATGATCCGCATGGATAGTCTTGTAGTGTCCAACATTCGCCAGCGACTTATTCGCACGTTAGTCAGCGTTGCTGGTATCGCTCTGGGCGTATGCCTGGTGATGCTATTCACCGGACTGGCTCGCGGCATGTCCAGCGATCTACAACGGCGCGCTTCCAACGTGCGCGCGGAAATCATTTTCACACGACCTGGGTCAATGCAGCTCACGGCTTCGACTGCCAACCTTAGCACCAAGTATGTAGAAAGTTTGAAACAAATCGAAGGCGTCGAAGAAGCGCTACCGGTCATCAGGTATGTGCTTCAGGGTAATCGTGGGTTGGGTTTTGAGCAGGTCGAAGGAGTTGACTGGGAACCATTCGCGCGAGTCAACGAGATTCATCTTGTGGCAGGCAGGCCGCCGCAAAAGATGGACGAGATTCTTATTGATGAAACCAAGGCGCGCAACAACCATCTGGGTCTCGGCAGCACGCTCAGACTTTTCAACGATAAGGAGTACAGGATTACAGGAATCTACGCACCCGAGTCAGGCGCGCGCATAAAGATGACGCTGGCTGCGATGCAGGATGCTCTCGAAGCGCCGGGACGGTGCACATACATCCTGGTAAAAGTTCGTAACCCCGATCAGCAAGTTGAAGTAGCGAAACGAATCGACGCAAAA
>JALYTI010000059.1:1809-8655 GCA_030854375.1 Acidobacteriota bacterium
ACCGGGAAACAAGATTCAATTCACGCGCGACTTGTTTACGAGCATTGAGAAGAACATTCCCTACCTTGGTGTCTTTTTGCGTGTGCTGGTTGGATTGGCAGCGGTGGTAAGCGCGCTGGTTGTGATGTTGGCGATGTACACGACCATCACCGAGCGCACACGCGAGATAGGAATACTCAAGGCGCTCGGCGCATCGCGACGCTATATCGTTTTCATCATTGAATCGGAGGCCCTATTGATCAGCGTCGTTGGTTTGCTTGCCGGGTTTGCATTTTCCTTTGCTGCTGGTTACCTCATCCACCAATTCTATGGTCTCTTTTTTGAGTTTAGCTGGGGCTGGGCACTGACGGCTGCTGCTATCGGGATTTTGGGAGGAGCTTTCGGCGCGCTGTATCCCGCTCTCCGTGCGTCTAACCTCGATGCCGTGAGCGCGCTGGCCTACGAATAGTCGCCGGTCGGCAGGCGGCAGGCGGCAGGAGCAGGCGGCAGGGCAGGAACCGGAACCTCAACCGTAGCTCTGCAATGAAAAATGAAAACTGACAAATGACAAATGGAAAAATTTTCCATATCTCATTTCTCATTTGTCATCTAAGGCCATTGCCTCCTGCGCCTGCTCCTGCAGACTGCTCCTGCCGTCTGGCTCTTTCAGGCCACTAAGTGATAAGCCCCGCCGAATTATGAGCGCTACGCCGAGTGCCGTCCAAAAAATGTCACGCGCCTTGCGCACAATCGCCAGCGTGACCCCAATGGCCTGAGTAAACCCGAGTGCTTTAGCAAGCATGCCGGTTCCGGCTTCATCAATACCAAGCCGAAAAGGTATGAACTTAAAGGTGACGATGATGACGCGGTTCACGGATTCGAGAACGAAAGCGGTCAGGAGAGTGGGCGCGACGACGTCGCTAATAAACCAAAGAGCGGTATAGATCTCAACTACGCCGGCAAGGTGAAAACACATTTCCAGCGCGAGGATCAGTGCCAGGCGGTTGCGATTCCTATCGTAGAAACCATAAATCCGATCTTCCAGCGTTTGCGCGCGAGGGATTGTTTTGCCGACCCAGTTGCGCCCTACACCGCGGCCATGAAGGAACGACAATGAGCCACTCAGAAATTTCAACTGCTTCCGGATGACCACGTAGCCAAGGAGCACAACCACAATTGTCGCTGCCAGTATTCCGAAACTCGCGTAGCGCAGCGCCGGCTTCAAGGGAAACGACAGGAGAAGGGCCACCGTACCGGAAAAAATAAACACTGCCACCGACAGGCTGTAGAAAATGTTTTCCAGCGCAATCGCTGAAAGGCCGGCCATCAGCGGTACGCGGTCTGTAACAAATGCTGCTTTTGAAGGTTCCGCCACTGCCATGCTGGCCAGCGGAACGATGTTCCCCAGCGCGTCGCCCATTACCCTGGCGGCAAAAGCGTCGCGAAAGCGAAGACCGTAAGGTGCTTCAAAACATTTTATCCACGCAAGCGAGCGAACAATTTGCCGAACTGCTGAGATGGCCAGGATAAGCACGAATGCCCAGCCCAATCGCTTGATGCCGACCAGGATCTGGCCGAGCCCGGCCTTTCTTACAAAATAAGCGAAGAGGAGAAGTCCGAGGAACGCAAAGAGAATTCCGAATCGTGCTAGTTTCCGATTCCGTGACTGGCGACTGCCGGCCTGCTGCTCTGTCGTCTTACTTCGCGGATCTTTTGATTGGAGGTCTTTTTGCAACCGAGCCAAACCCCTGTGCATGCGGATTGAAGGAACAAAGTACCGTACCACACGGCCACGCGATTCCGAGAACATCGGGATGTCGGGCTACGTTAACCGAACGCGCCGCTGCGCGCAGATAAAACATTTGGCACGCACCGGCAGCACCTCTAGCTTTTGCCTTTTTACTTGTGCCCTGATTATGATGCTTACGTTCAAACCAAACATGTTTAAGTGACAAGTCAGGCCGGGGGTTCCCATGAGGGCAAACCGGCCGGGGTAGTAGTGAAGATGAGTCAATCTCAAATAGCCATCGCGGAACTCGCTGGTCGTCCGTTAACTACCATCTCTGAAGAGGAGCAAATGTTTCGCGCCAGCGTGCGTGAGTTTGCCGAAGGCGAGCTGCGACCGCGCGTCCAGGAGATGGAGGCGCAAGGCAAACTCGATCCTGCTCTTATCAAGCAATGTTTCGATCTCGGTTTGATGGGAATTGAAACTCCGGAAGAGTTTGGAGGCGCAGGTTCATCTTTCTTCACCGCGATTCTTGCGGTTGAGGAACTGTCCCGCGTTGACGCTTCGGTGGGCGTGTTTGTTGATGTGCAAAATACCCTGGTCAACAACGCGCTTATCCGCTGGGGCAATGAAGAGCAAAAAAAGAAATACCTGCCGCAGCTGGCCAGCGAGCGTGTCGGTGCTTACGCACTGAGCGAAGCAGGATCCGGTTCGGATGCATTCGCGATGCAAACTCGCGCCGTAGACAAGGGTGACCATTATTTGCTGAACGGCCAGAAACTCTGGATCACCAACGGCAATGAAGCGGAAATATTCGTGCTGTTCGCCAATGCTAATCCTGAAGAGGGCTATCGCGGAATAACGGCATTTATCGTCGAAAAGAGTTTCAATGGATTTTCCGTTGGGAAAAAAGAGAACAAGCTGGGCATTCGCGCGTCTTCTACAACAGAATTGATTTTAGTCGACTGTAAGGTGCCCAAAGAAAACGTGCTTGGCGAAGCGGGCAAAGGCTACAAAGTTTCCATCGAGACGCTAAACGAAGGACGCATCGGCATTGGTGCTCAGATGATCGGGATCGCGCGTGGTGCGTTGGAAGCGGCTATCGCCTACACCGGCGAAAGACAGCAATTTGGTAAATCTATAAATCAGTTTCAGGGCGTGCAATTTCAACTTGCTGAGATGGCTACGGAACTGGAAGCAGCGCGGCTGATGGTCTACAACGCGGCGCGCATGAAAGATGCGGGAATGAACTTCGTGAAAGAAGCTGCGATGGCCAAGCTCTATTCATCCCGGGCAGCCGAACGAATTAGTTCACTGGCTATTGAACTCTACGGCGGCTACGGTTACGTCAAAGACTATCCGGTGGAAAAATTCTGGCGCGACTCGAAGATTGGAGCTATTTACGAAGGCACCTCAAACATGCAGCTGCAAACGATTGCGAAACTGCTGATCGGCAATAAGGCTCCAATCAAGTGAGTACTCGGATACTCGAGATTGCGTTTCAGTACACGCAGGACGATCTCGCGAGAGGCAATCGATTCATTCTCAGACGAAGACTTCGGGGTAAGAAATACCTGATCGTATATCTCCTGTTGGTTGGTATTGGAATGATGGTTTTTGCATTTGCTCGGCCGGCGGCGGACTGGCGCAACACCTTCTTGATTATCGGAGCTGTCATTCTGTTGATACCGCTTAGCTCCCCTGTGCTGGAACGACTTATGGCAAGACAGATGGCGAAACAGATATTCAGGGACAACCCTCATGTTCGCCATCCTCAAACCTATTCGTTTGCAGATACGAACTTATCTATAAGCGGTGAACTCTTTGATGCGAACCTGAAATGGTCTGCTTTAGTTGAAGGCACCGAAAGTGATCTGGACTTTTTTCTATTCATAACAAAAGATCAAGCCTACGTTCTGCCGAAGCGGGTATTCAAAGGCGGTGAAGAGTTGTTGCTCCGAAGCTTTCTGAAAACAAAGTTACAGGAGCGGGCGAAGTTGAACTAACGTTGGAAGAGTCTTATGACAGCCTCTCGCATCGACATTTTCAAGCAAATGCTGGTAAGCGACCCCGTCAACAGCAGCATTTTGTTTGGTCTGGCGAAAGAATATGAGAAGGCTGATCAAACCCACGAGATGATTGAAACTCTTGAGCGCTATCTGGGGATTGCGGATGACGAAGGCAATGCCTTTGGAATGCTCGCGCGAGCCTATGAGAAAGCAAGTCAGCGCGAGAAGGCAAGGGAGACTTATCAACGCGGCATCCAGGCCGCCACCGCACACGGGCATCCCTCAATGGCCGAAGAGTATCGGATGATTGTGGAAGAGTTGTGAGTACGCGAAGGCTACGGATGATACGAGCAGTTGGCACGGGGCGAAGGCAGGTCGATACCGCCGTGTTTGTTTAGTAGCTTCGATGTATGGATATTGCGACGCTCCACGCTGCACCAAAGAATGATTATGGGCGATACAAAAGTTCTAAAACTAGTACCAAAGACCAAAACGGAAGCCGTTAAAGACGCCGCCCCGGCAGAGAAAAAAGCCCAAACGGCAACTGCTTCGCGAATGGTGCCTCGGAGTGCGCCAGAACAGGATCCCAAACCAACAACTAAGCCCGTCACCCAACCTCCACCTCAACCGGTCCTGGTCCGTGAACAACGGGAGGGTGAAAAACGCGAAAGCCTCAGCATCTCGCCGCAACTGTCGGTCGAGCAGATGCTGAAAATTTATCGCACGATGTATCTGTCTCGAAGGCTGGACGACAAGGAAATACAACTCAAGAACCAGAACAAAATATTTTTTCAGATCAGCGGCGCCGGACATGAAGCAGTGCTGGTGGCGGCAGGCATGGTTTTGAAGCCAGGCTACGATTGGTTTTATCCCTACTATCGCGATCGCGCCCTTTGTCTCCAACTCGGCATGACGCCGCTCGAACAATTGCTGTCCGCAGTTGGCGCCGAAAAGGATCCGAACTCCCACGGCCGCCAGATGCCCTCACATTGGGGCCACAAAAAACTCAACATAGTTTCCCAATCTTCGCCCACCGGCACCCAGTTGTTGCAAGCCGTCGGCTGCGCCGAAGCGGGCTATAGATTTAAGTTGATCAAGGAGTTGAAAAAGCGCGCTTCCAACTTTCACAAAGATGAAGTGGTTTACGTGTCGCTGGGTGACGGAACGACGAGCGAGGGGGAATTCTGGGAAGCACTTAACACCGCCTGCAATTTGAAGCTGCCGGTGCTTTTTCTGCTGGAAGATAACGGTTATGCGATCAGCGTGCCGGTTGAAGTACAAACGGCCGGAGGCGATGTTTCCCGCCTCATCGAAAACTTTCCAAATCTTCACCTGCGGCGATGCGACGGCACAGACGTGCTCGAATCGCTAAGAGTGTTGAGCGAAGCCGTGGAATACTGCAGGGCAGGTAAGGGTCCTGCGTTCGTTCATGCAAAGGTTATCAGACCCTATTCGCATTCGCTCTCGGATGACGAACGCCTTTATCGTCCTGACGAAGAGCGCACAGCGGATGCTGAACGCGATCCCGTCAAGCGCTTTTGCGCTCTCTTGATCGATGAAGGTTTGGTCGATCAGAACAAACTGCAACAGATCAAGGACGAGATTGACGCATTGGTGAATGAGGCCGTTGACCAGGCGCTGGCAAGTCCTCAGCCCGCTCCCGAAACGGTCATGCTTCACGTCTATTCACCTGAGGTGGATCCGACTTCGAAAGAATTTGATACCGAGGACGGCGCCCAACTCTCGGGGAACGCGGGGACGATGGTTGATTTGATCAACCGTTGCCTGCACACGGAGATGGCTCGCGATGCGCGGATCATAGTATTTGGGCAAGACATCGCCGATTGCTCGCGCGAGGAATTTCTCGACAAAGTGAAAGGCAAAGGCGGAGTTTTCAAAGTCACTGCGAATCTGCAACGGAAGTTTGGTAGCGCGCGTGTTTTCAATTCTCCGCTCGCGGAAGCCAACATTGTGGGTCGCGCTATTGGCATGGCTACGCGCGGATTAAAGCCTGTGGTCGAGATTCAGTTCTTCGATTACATCTGGCCTGCGATGCACCAGATTCGCAATGAGCTCGCGGTGTTGCGCTGGCGCTCAGGTGGCGATTGGAAAGCTCCCGTTGTTATGCGAGTGCCGGTGGGTGGTTACTTGAAGGGTGGCGCGGTCTATCATTCGCAGTCTGGCGTCTCAACGTTCACCCAGATCCCCGGGCTTCGTGTTATCTACCCATCGAATGCACTTGACGCGAATGGCTTGCTGCGAACAGCAATCCGGGCAGACGACCCGGTACTGTTTCTTGAGCACAAGCATCTGTATCGTCAGGCTTACAATAAATCTCAGTATCCCACCGATGATTTCATGATTCCCTTCGGTAAAGCGAAAACCGTTCGTGAAGGAAAGGATCTTTCAATTATCACTTACGGAGCGCTGGTCCAACGCTCAGTAGTGGCGGCCAAACAAGCTGAACAGCAGGGCATCAGCGTAGAAATCATCGATTTGCGTAGCCTTCAACCTTACGATTGGCAGGCAATCGTGGCGACCGTAATGAAAACGAGCAAAGTTATTGTCGCTCATGAAGATTCTCTCTCATTTGGTTACGGTGGTGAGATTGCCGCACGCATCTCCAGCGAACTTTTCCAACATCTGGACGCTCCAGTGCGTCGCGTTGCAGCCCTCGACACTTTCGTCGCCTACGCCCCTCAACTCGAAGACGCAATCCTGCCGCAAGTACATGACGTGGCGAAGGCGATCTCTGAGCTTCACAGCTACTGAACCTCCATTCAGGGGCGAAAAGAGGGCATACACAAGTGTATTGTTGTGTTCCGACAAACGCTCCCATCCCCCGCAAATAGTTTATTAAACCGGCTCAAGTCAGCTAACTGCGGATCATTTTCCCTGCGATACGGCTGGCATAATGCTTGCGACGCATAACGCTGGATTAACCTGCAATTCCCCCATGCACAATTTAAAAGGGTTCGAAAAGAAAGAAGGAGCAAACAGTACCCATGAGTAAACGTATTTCTCTTTTAGCCGCAGCGCTGCTGATTTTTTCAACGGCTGCGTTCGTGGCGGCGCAACAAACACAAACTACGACCACTGTCACCAAGACAGTTCAGAATGCTGATGGCACTT
>JALYTI010000060.1 GCA_030854375.1 Acidobacteriota bacterium
ATTTATGTCGGCCCTATTAACCGGCGGTTCATTGGTTATGGCGAAGGCGTCACCGGTCGCTGCGAAAGCACAAGAAAACGAGCGGGGAGAATCTGCCAATGAAGCAAAGCTGGCGCGGCAGGCCAAAATTACGAAAGAGCAAGCGCAGGAGATAGCTCTCAAGCGGGCCCCGGGCACGGTCGAAAGCGGCGAACTCGAACGCGAACACGGCAAGTTGGTTTACTCGTTCGACATTCGCAACGCCAAGGGCACCATCGACGAAGTGCAGGTCAGCGCGGTAAACGGAAAAATCGTGCGGGTTGAGCACGAAAACAAGAAGCAAGAAGAAGCGGAAAAGAGAAAGGAGAAACGAGCGAAACACTGACGAGTGTTGCCTCGTTTCGGACCACAACCAAAGCGAATGGACGGGGGCGCAGTTTAAACGCTCCCGTCCTTCGTCTTAGAGAACCTGGGCACGGATGTTAAACTCCGAACCCCTTTTCCAAAAAATTCATGTCGTGGGTACTGGTTCAGTTTGAGCATGTTCCGTTTTCTTCTGCTCTCATTCACACCGCGGCTTCAGCCCGGTGGACATCGTTGCACACAGATTTTTAAGATTCGCAGCCACCGGGCTGAAGCCGCGGTGTGAATGAGAGTTCAGAAAATCAAACTAAACCAGTACCCAAATCCTGGGATGGCTAGTCCTGTGATGAGACGTTCGACATATTCTTATCGATCCGGGCTAAATCACTCATTCAAACGCTTGTTGAAGGTTTCATTGTGGGTGGGAATTCTTTTAGCTGCGGGCCATGCGGTGAGTGCACAGCAGCCGCCTTCACAGCAAGCGGGTTCACAGAAACGCACCACATCTCAGCCGCCACCGTCCCCTAAGCCGAATAACCCTTCGCAGCCAGCGCCGTCTCCTGGCCCATCACCATTACAGACTCCTTCGCCAATTTCATCTCCGTCTCCGGCGCTGAGTAGTCGGTCAGCACAACCGCCTCCTTCGGCCCAGCCGACACCTTTTTTGACTCCAAAGTTACCTGTTGTCTCCGTTCCTTCGAATATTCCATCGCCCTCGTCTATAACCCCGGGCCAGGGCGCTACCGCAAATCCGACAGCAAGTCCAATCACGCTTGACGATGCATTGAGATTAGCGAATGCTCAGGCTTCGGCTTTTCAGCAAGCGGGGTTGAACGAAAGAATAGCAGCGGAGGAGGTCAAACAAGCGCAGGCCGCTTTCTTGCCACGCGTCACAGTGCCCGCGGACTACATCTACACGTCTCCGGCTTTCGGATTGCCGGCGGGCACTCCGCGAACGCAAAGTTTTCTTGCAAACAATGCCATCAGCGAATATCAGGCGCTTATGAACGTTGCGGGAGATATTGATATCTCTGGAAGACTGCGGGCGACACTGGCTAAGAATCGTGCGCTTCTGGCTGCGGCCCACGCGGGAACGGAAGTGGCGCGACGTGCCCTGGCACAGGCCGTAACTCAGGCGTATTACGGCCTAGCCTTCGCGAGTGCACAACTGCAGGCGGCCGAACTGAATCTACGGGCGGCCGAGGAGTTTGAGCGAATAACCTCATTACTTTTGAGTGGTGGCGAGGTGGCCCCCGTCGATCTTATGCGCGCCGAACTTCAAACCATCACCCGGCGCGATGAACTTGAGCGGGCGCGCGCGAATGAAGAAGTCGCGGCCGGTACACTAAGGATCCTGGTTGGTTACGATTTCCTGAAGCCAATCGCTACTACAGATTTGGCAACGTCGATACCAGTCGACGACGAAGTCAATCGCGTGACCGCGGACATGATTTCCGCTCGTCCCGAATTTGCGCAGTTTGAAGCAGAGCGCCGCGCGGGCGAGCAGGAGATACGGATAGCCAGGGCTGATCGCCGACTGCAACTTACGTATTCGCTAAGCGGCGGTTTTGACACTGATTCGCTCAAGCCGGCGAGACTCAAAGAACACACAGGTGTGTCCGCCGCTTTTCACCTATCAATTCCAATCTTCGATTGGGGAGCGAGCAAGAGCCGTGAGCGACAGGCAGCTTTGCGTGTGCAGGTTGCAGAATCGCAGCGAGCGCAGGCTTTGCGTGGGTTTGCCGAACAGTTTTATTCCGCGCGCGCGCAAGTGATTTCGGCGGCTGTACGGATACGGCTGGCAGCGACCGGCCTGGCCCAGGCAGAGAGTAATCTCAACGCATCAATCGCGCGGTATCGTTCGGGAGAAGCGCAAATAATTGAAGTCACTGATGCGCAAACAACGCTGGTGGCGCAGAGGCAGGCGTTATACCAAGCGCTGTTCGACTATCAAGTGGCGCTCGGCCGACTGAGACAGGCCGCAGGGAGATGAAGATCAGATTAACGTTTAGAGTACAAGCTTTAGCTTGCGTGGTTACCCAACAGGCAACCTGAAGGTTGTACTCTGAACTGCTTGAAGGTTGCTGAACTGCTTGAAGGTTGGACGCTGAACTTCAACGAGCCGATGGATCAAACAAACGACGCAGATACTAACAAGGCCGCGCGCGTTACCCAGGAAGAGTCCGAGGAGGTGCTCGCGCTTCGACGCGAGCGCCTAGCCCGTGCACGCCGGCGGAACTTGATAATTGTAGCTTCGGTAGCAGTCGTCGCATTGCTGTTGTTGCTTATCCTGGTCTGGCGCTGGCGCAGTTCGACCACTGCCACAGAAGAGACTGCGATAGTAGTTAGCGTGAGAGTTGCCAAGGCCGAACGCCAACCAATATCAGCACAAGTGGCTGCCGTAGGCACGATCTTCCCGCGCGATAAAGCTGATGTAGCCGCTAAGATTAGCGCGCCTATCAGACAGATGGCGCTACTCAAAAACAGGGTCGTGAAGGCCGGCGAAGTGATCGTCGTGTTGGAATCGCGCGACCTTGTAGCACAGCGTAATGAAGCCATCGCGGCGCTGAATCAAGAGCGCGCAAACGAACGCAGTGTTACGACCGGAACAATTCCCCAAACAAACGCCCAGGATGAGAAAGCCTTGCGTGATGCTCGCGCGAGAGTTGCAACTGCCCGCAATACTTACGAACGCCGGCGCGTGCTGTATGAGAGGGGAGGCATTTCAAAGAAAGACTTGGAAACCTCGCAACTCGACTTAACGACTGCCGAGGACGAACTTCGCTTGGCCGAGCAAACCGTAAGCCTGCGCGCGAGATCGCTCAATCCAAACGATCGTGCCCTCGCTGCTGCGCGTGTCCAGCAAGCGCAGCAGCACGTGGCGACACTAGACGCGCAACTCAGTTACGCCACCATTCGGGCCCCAATCACGGGTGTGGTCATCGATCAATTTCAGTATCAAGGTGAGTTCGCCGCATCGGGAGCTAAGCTGCTTACTATTGCCGATATCAGCCAGGTGATCGTGAAGGCGCCTTTTGCCGATACCGTTACGGCACAATTTAAGGTCGGCGATCCTGCGACAGTGTTGCCGACCGATCAATCGGCTGAACAAATGACAGGCCCGGTAACACTCGTCAGCCGCGCCAGTGATCCATTGAATCGTACTGTCGAGGTATGGGTGACGCTGGGAAACGGGGCAGGACGATTACGGGCGAACGGAGCTGCGCAGGTCACGATCACGGCGCAAACAAAAACCGACTCGATTGTTGTTCCCGCTTCTGCTGTAACACTCGACGCTAGCAACGCAGACGAGGCAACAGTGATGGTGGTGGACGCGACGAACGTCGCTCACGAAACCAAAGTTACTGTAGGCATCCGTACTCCAGACAAAATGGAAATTACTTCCGGTCTGCTTGGCGGAGAGACCGTCGTCATCGAAGGCAACTACGCCTTGCCGGATGGCACGAAGGTTGAAAAGACGACAGATGAGTCGGGTGGCGCTGCGGCAGGGGAGAAAAAGAACGCGCCATGAGACTCGCTCGGATAGTGTCCAACCAGTCACGCGCTGTGGTGGTACTGGTTTTGTTGCTTTGTGCCGCAGGACTATACGCTGCCTGGCAACTACCGAGCGCCATTTTTCCGCAGACAGATTTCCCGCGCATCGTCATCATCGTAGACAACGGAGTAGTGCCGGCGCCGCAGATGCTTGTCTCGGTGACCCGTCCCGTTGAGGAAGCGATGAATGGCATTCCGGGCATTGTGCGCATCAAATCGACTACGGCGCGCGGCGCCACGGACATCAATCTGTTCTTCGATTGGAATGTTGATGTCCTTCAGTCACTGCAACTGGTGCAGGCGCGCATGTCCCAACTTTCATCGACCCTGCCGCCAACTGCCGCAATCCGCAACATCGACAGACTCACGTTTGCCGTCTTTCCTGTCGCCGGTTATAGCCTGATTTCGGATACACGCGACCCCGCTTCACTGCGCGACATCGCAAGTTACACCCTCAAACCTCGACTGGCGCGGCTGCCTGGAGTGGCAGATGTAGCGGTCGCGGGCGGGCAGGTGCGCGAGTATCACGTGACGATTGACCCCGACCGCCTTAATGCTCATGGAGTCTCCGCTCAGCAGGTTGTGGACGCCGTGCGCAACTCCAACGTCATTGCCTCTCCGGGCCTCGTTGAAGAGAATCACCAACTTGAACTTACGCTCGTCAGCGGGCAAGCCATCTCGCCCGAACAACTCAATTCCATCGTCGTGGCGACGATCAATAACGCTCCCATCGTCGTGTCTGATGTTGCCACTGTCGGCGCCGGTGTGGCGCCGCAATTCACGATAGTCACGGCCGACGGACATGCGGCGGTGCTGCTCGACGTCAGGCGTCAGCCCAATGCCAACACGGTGACCGTCACCGATGAAGTTAAAGCGGAATTGACTGCGATACAAAGGCTGTTACCTAAGGACGTGAAGATCGCGCCCTTTTACGATCAATCGTTGCTGGTGCGCGCATCAATGAACTCGGTGCGCGACTCTATACTGATTGGATTACTATTGTCAGTGGCGATCCTCTACGCGTTCCTTCGCAACTGGGGGACAACCTTTGTCGCCACCCTCGTTATCCCGGTGACGGTTCTAACGACCTTCCTTGCGATGTACCTGGTCGGTCTCTCATTCGACCTCATGACGCTCGGCGGAGTAGCCGCGGCGATTGGCCTGGTTATCGATGATGCGATTGTTGTTGTCGAAAATATCTATACACACCTGGCGCGTGGTCAATCGAGAAGAGAAGCGGTGCAGCGCGCTGTTTCCGAGATCACGGTTCCCATTATTGGTTCAACCATCACGCCGGTTGTGGTGTTTTTGCCTCTCACTTTATTGACCGGAGTTACGGGAGTGTTCTTCCGCTCGCTGGCACTCACGATGGCAGTGGCGCTCCTGACCTCGCTCGTGCTCGCCCTCTCTTTTACGCCCGTGCTTGCGGAGCGCTTCGTGAAAGTTAAGCGGCGCGTTGGAGACAGCCGTAGGGAAGATGACCTCGCTCCGCCTGATGACGAAGAAGAAGATCGTCTTGCAAGCCAGCGAGAAATGCTCGCCCAAGAAAAAGAAGAGGAAGAAGAAGTTGGCCCATTCCTCGGCGCGATTATCAAACGCTACGAGTGGTTGCTTGATCAGGCCTTAAGCCACCGCATATGGGTCATCGTACTGGCGTTGGCTGTGCTTCTCGGCTCATATCTACTCTACCGAAATCTTGGTTCAGAATTTCTTCCACCCTTCGATGAGGGCGCATTTGTTCTCGACTATGCTGCCCCGCCCGGTACTTCTCTTGCCGAAACTGACCGTCTACTTCAGCACGTCGAACAAATACTGAAAGCTACGCCGGAAGTCGAAAGCTATTCCCGCCGGACGGGACTACAGCTTGGACTTTTTATTACTGAACCAAACACTGGCGATTTTCTGGTCAAACTCAAGCCCGCGCGCAACCGTGCTACTGCAGTCGTCACTGATGACCTGCGTCTGCAGATTGAATCATCCGAGCCCGCGCTGCGTGTGGAATTCGTCGGCATCCTGTCTGACCTCATTGGGGATCTTACCAGCTCGCCTGCGCCGGTTGAGATCAGGTTGTTCAGTGAAGACACGGCCGCATTACAACAAACCGCAACGGCCGTGGAAGAATCCATCAAAAAGGTTCCCGGAATCGTGGATACGTTCAACGGAATCGTAGTCAGCGGCCCGGCAATAACCTTTAAGATTGATCCACAGCTCGCAGCGCGCTTTGGCGTCAATGCGACAGATGTCGCAAACACAGTAACAACAGCTATGACCGGCGACTCGGCGTCGTCAATTCTGCAACAAGGAAGATTGATTACTGTCCGTGTAGTGTTGCCTGACTCGGCGCGGCAGTCGTTAGACACGTTGCGCGGCCTACTGATTCGCTCGGCCGGCACTGGAGCTCAGTTCCGCCTGGATCAGGTCGCGCAGATCGAGTATGAGAAAGGGCAGACTGAGATCGATCGCGACGGTTTGCGCCAATCTGTGGCGGTGACAGCAAGGCTTTCGGGAAGCGACCTGGGTACGGCGGTCAACTCGATCAAAGCTCAACTGGCAAAGGATGTGAAGTTGCCGCCAGGCATGACGGTTGAGTATGGAGGACTTTATCAGGAGCAGCAGGCCAGCTTTAGGGAATTAGCGCTCGCATTGGTCCTGGCGGTCGTGCTCGTCTTTATCACACTGTTAATCGAGTTTCGTTCGTTTGCTCATCCAATTTCGATCGTCACGGGCGCTGTTCTGGCATTGGGCGGAGTACTATTAGGGTTGTTTATTACCGGAACCACTCTCAATGTCGTGTCGCTGATGGGAATGATCATGGTCGTGGGCATCGTTGCGAAGAACGGCATTTTGATGCTTGATGCAGTCGAAGATCATCTGGCGGCAGGAGACACTTTGCGCGAGGCGTTGTTGCGATCAGGACGCCGCCGGTTTCGTCCGGTGTTGATGACCTCGCTGGCAGCAATCCTGGGAATGCTGCCCCTGGCCCTGGCGCTGGGATCAGGAGCTGAGCTTTTGCAACCATTGGCGATTGCTGTAATCGGCGGGCTGGCGGTAGCGCTTTTGCTTTCGCTGGTTGTGACGCCAACGGTATATGCGATGGTAAGCGACCAGCCCAGGCGTGAAGTCAATCGTGAAGGCACGCTCAGTCAATAACGAATAACACAAGGAGAATCATCATGAGATTAGCAAAAGGTTTTGTGCGATTTGCTTTAGTTGTTACTGCTATGTCACTGCTCGGTCTCTATGCGGAGGCTCAGGAGAAACAAGTAAAGAAGAAGCAAGTGCCGCCCGCGGTAATCGCGGCTTTTAACTCTGCTTATCCGCAAGCCACTGTTCGCGGTTACGCAAGGGAGAAAGAGAATGGCAAGACCTACTATGAAGTAGAAAGTATGGATGGTCAGACGACGCGAGATATTCTTTACAATCCTGATGGCACCGTCGCGGAAATTGAGGAAGGTATTCCCGTCGGCGATCTGCCAGCGGACGCGCGTGCGGCGATGGCTGCGAAGTATCCAAATGCGGTGATCACGAAGGCAGAAAAGATTACGCGCGGTGATATTACTGAGTATGAAGCTCACGGAAGGTCGGGAAAGAAAGGCGTAAGCATGGAATTTGACGCCAGCGGCAAGCCGTTGAAAAAGGGCTAACCATCGCGCTCTATCGGATCCAGGTGCGCGTAAGTTTACTTCTAGAATCTACTGAGGAGGCTTTTATGAAATTTCGCGGATTGCGTTGTCTACTCATCTGCACAGTAATTTTTGCCGGGTTCGCGCATGCGAATGTTGCGGATAGTTATGGGAAAGCATCGCCCGGATATCATCTCTTGAAGAAATTTGTTCTGGGCGGCGAAGGCGGCTGGGATTTACTTGCGTTTGACAGCGCGGCGCATCGTCTTTACATCTCACGCTCTACGCATGTGATGGTCGTTGACACTGACTCGGGCGCTATAGTCGGCGACATTCCAAACACGCCGCGAGTGCACGGTATCGCGCTTGCGCCGGAATTCGACAAGGGGTTCATCACCAACGGCGGAAACGCGACTGTTACGATCTTTGACTTGAAAAGCCTGAAGACCTTAGGCCAGGTCAAGGTCGGCCAAAACCCCGACGCGATCGTCTACGACCCTGCCAGTAAACGCGTTTTTGCTTTCAATGCTAACAGCAAGGACGCGACTGCGATCGACGCGAAGAGTGGAACTGTCGCCGGAACCGTTGCGCTGGGTGGAAAGCCTGAGTTGGGCGTAGCGGATGAACGCGGAAGAGTCTACGTCAACCTCGAAGACAAGAGTGCGGTTGTAGCGATCGATTCTCGTAAACTGGTAGTCGAGGCGACGTGGCCATTAGCGCCCTGCGAAGAGCCCACGGGCATCGCCATGGACAGAAAGCACCGGCGCTTATTTTCCAACTGCTCCAACAAGCTAATGACGGTGCTCAATGCCGACACCGGAAAGCTGGTAACGACATTGCCTATTGGCAGTGGCGTAGATGGAGCGGCCTTCGATTCCGAAAGGCAATTGGCTTTTAGTTCCAATGGCGATGGTACGCTGACAGTGGTGCATGAGGACTCACCAGATAAGTTTAGTGTTCTGGAAAGTGTTGCTACTCAGCGGGGCGCGCGAACGCTTGACCTGGATCAAAAAACGCACCGCGTGTTTCTCATAACTTCTGAGTTTGGACCAACGCCCGCTCCGACGAAGGAAAGACCCAACCCGCGGCCACCAAGTGTGCCGGGGACATTCACACTTCT
>JALYTI010000061.1 GCA_030854375.1 Acidobacteriota bacterium
CTATGTTGAGGTGATTCGCTGGTATCAGTTTTTTATTGCAGCGAAGATGAACCGCGGACTCTTGTCACGGCTTGACGAAGAGGAATATGCCGCCGCAGGGGAGTCCCACGATTCTGATGGCTCAATCAAAGCTGCGCTAATAGCAATTGACAGATCGCTTGGCGCCTGGAAGCTGATGGGTGAATTACGTGGGGAGAGTTCTGATTCGATTGGCAAATTCCTTCTGGAACTCGAGAAACTGCGTTTGCGCACTGAAGAGGAGTTCCCCCGGGCTCGTGACTTTATTCGTCCCGGTTTCGATGAGAATTTTGACATGCTGCACTAAGGGCGGAAACGCAGCGATTCGATCATAGGTGAAATGAACTGTCTGTTTTGCGGAATAGTTAATGGTGAAGTAAACGCTTCGCTCGTGTTTGACGATGAGATTTCAATAGCGTTTCTCGATCACCGGCCGCTCTTTCCCGGTCATTGCTTGCTTGTGCCAAAAAAACATTTCGAAACTCTGGGCGATCTTCCATCGAGGCTGGTTGGTCCGTTTTTTCGCAATGTGCAGCTCTTAACGCGTGCGGTTGAAGTTGCGCTGGAAGCCGAGGGCTCTTTCGTGGCCATGAATAACCGCGTGAGCCAAAGCGTCCCGCATTTGCACGTTCATATTGTGCCGCGCCGAAAAAAAGATGGCTTGAAGGGCTTTTTCTGGCCACGCAGTAAATATGGCAGCGAAGCAGACATCGTCAGAGTCCAACAGCTAATTCAGTCGGAGATCGCCGCCATGCAAAAACTCTTGTAAGCCAGCATGCAAAAAACCTTGTAAGAGGAGAACTGGAATGTTTATGCGATGCTTCACGCTTTTACTCTTAATGTTGGCTGCGTTTGGAGTTACCGGAATCGCTCAAACGAAAGCCTCGCTGGACGACCTTTCCTGGCTTAGCGGGTGTTGGGAAGGGCGGCAGCGCGACGCTGTCATTGAAGAAATCTGGTCAAAGCCCGCAGGTCGGTCAATGCTTGGGCTGGGACGAACTGTTAAAAACGGGCAGACGGTCTCGTTCGAGTTTATGCAGATTCGGGAAGAGAACGGAACACTCGTTTTTCTACCTCAACCGCAGGGCGGTACCCGCGTTCCTTTTCCTCTCAAAGATTTGTTTGGAGGGAAGCCGACATTTGAGAATAAAGAACACGACTTTCCCCAACGAGTAATTTACGAGCGAAAAGGCCCGGGGTTGCTGTTAGCAAGTATCGAGGGAACCTACAAAGGGAAACAGGAGCGCGAAGAGTTTCAAATGAAAAAAGTTCGCTGCAATTGAGTTTCTTGAAGCGTGATGAAAAAAATCGCGTCATCAAAAAATAAAACACACAAAAATTTGATCTTAAAATGGCATTCGCGTATAACCCTCCCGTCGCGAAGGTCACGGCCTTCGAGACCGACAAAGGGATCGGCAACCGACGTGGTGACACGCGGAAGAGGGAACCAACAGGCGGCTGTTGTTTCCAAGACGCCCCGAGATGAAGCCGAAAGGCTTTGCTAGAGAAAGCTGAGAGGTTTTCTTGAGCTATTCGGATAAAAACGAGTAGCACCCTTTAGACAGGACCCGCTGAAGGGGGCGAATAGCTCGATGAAAGTTGAGCTGACGTTGTCGGATCGTAACCGAAGGTGGAGGAAAAGCCACCAGAACAAAAACCTAACGGCACCGCATTTGAAAGAATGCGAGAATTGTGAAAGCAGTTCGCGTGCTGACCGAAGATCTGACTGACCGCCAGTGGATCATCGGGATATAAAATCGGCAGCCTAGTGTGTACATGCGAAGCTGCCATCCTATTAAAAGCTTCGGCGATTTTTAGGAAACGGACTGCGCTACTTCCGGCTTGCCGGGAGTAGCGTTTTCCGTTTTTGGAGAGCAGGCGAAAAAGGTTTATGATGAAGCTCTAAATTTTCACTCGTTAACGCCGCGCAGACGCTTGTTGTCTCCCTTTGAGTCTTTGCGCGCCCCAAAGGAGATAAATCAATGGCTGAAGCAAAAATGCAAGAGACGCCAGAGTACAAGCCGGGAACCTTTTGTTGGGTTGAATTAGGAACGACAGACGGAGACGCCGCAAAGAAGTTTTACACGGAACTGTTTGGCTGGGACTTTACCGATAGTCCCATAGGGCCGGGCATGGTGTATACAATCCTAAAACTCGATGGTAAGGACGTTGGCGCGCTATTCAAAATGCCGACCGAGATGACGTCGCAGGGCATTCCGCCAAACTGGCTGTCCTATGTTTTAGTGACAAATGTCGATGAGACGGCGCAGAAGGCAAAGGAAGCGGGCGGGACGTTGATGAAGGAACCTTTTGACGTTATGGACGTCGGCCGCATGGCTGTTGTCCAGGATCCGACCGGTGCTGTCTTCGCGTTGTGGCAGGCGGGAACTAATAAGGGCGCGGGAATCACGAATGTGCCCAATTCTTTTTGCTGGAATGAACTGGGAACTCCCGACACTGCGAAGGCCGGAGATTTTTACACTAAACTCTTTGGTTGGGACAAAAAAGTCCAGCAGATGGGGCCGATGACTTACACGTCGTTCATGAACGGGGATCGACCGGCCGGCGGAATGTACAAGCCAACGCCGGAAATGGGAGAGATCCCGCCGCACTGGCTGGTTTACTTTGCGGTGGATGATACCGACGCGAAATTGAAAAAGGCGGGCGAGCTTGGGGCGAAAACCCTGGCGCCGGCGATGGACATCCCGGATACGGGAAGGTTCGCGGTCATTCAAGATCCGCAGGGCGCTGCATTCGGGATTATCAAGCTGACAGCTCCATCGTCGTAAAGTACCTGCGCCGAATGTTTAATCGGACAAGAGCAGTCCGTCGAACACGATGTTTTTTGGGCTTCGCTGTCGAAGGAGTCGGCAGGAGCGGGAGTTGAAGACGCTACATTCAAGAAGTTCAGAGTACAAACTTTAGTTTGCTGCTCGCCAGGACCGCAACCTGAAGGTTGTACTCTTAACTTCTTGAGTGTACGCGTTATCAACTCCCGCTCTGTTTAATCAGGGACTTTCGCCTGTCAGCGTCCCGTTCCTTCCGGCCAAACTGGAATATGAAATCACGCCTCGTATGGCTTCTTTTGTGCTGCATCTGGGGCTCCACCTGGTTGTTTATTAAGCTTGGTCTGGGCGATCTCCCACCTTTTACGTTTGCCGGAATCAGATTTGTAATTGCCTGTTCAATTTTGTTCTTGCTGATTGCAGTGCGCCGCATTCCGCTGCCTCGCCAACGGAAGGATTGGTTGCTTTTAGCAGTAACGGGACTTCTCACTTTCTCAATCAACTACGGTCTGGTCTTCTGGGGAGAGCAATACATATCGTCAGGACTCGCGGCAGTGTTGCAGTCAACGATGCCGGCCTTCGGTTTGTTACTTGCCCACCTGTATCTTCCAAAGGAGCGAATGACTCCGCTAAGAATTGTTGGAGTGGTAATGGGGATTGTAGGCGTCGGAGTGATTTTCTCAAATCAACTAAGTGTTTCTGGTCCCAGAGCTCTCGTCGGCAGCGCTGCACTTGTGCTGAGTGCGCTGAGTGGCGCGTATTCCAACGTCCTGATAAAGGCGAAAGCCAAGCATCTCGATCCTTCCGTAACCGCAGCGGGTCAAATGCTTTTTGGCTTAGTTCCTTTATTGGCTTTAGGCTTTTTGCTCGAGGGAAATCCACTAAAGTTTCATTGGACACAACGAGCATTAATATCAGTTCTGTATCTGGCGATAGTCGGCACGGTGATCGCATTTGTTCTCTACTACTGGCTTATCCAGCATATGAATGTGACCAACACGCTGCTCATTTCCCTGATTACTCCGGTGGTAGCAGTGATATTAGGAATGCTTGTATTGAATGAACAACTAACATGGCGGACGCTGGCTGGCGCGGCAATGATTATCTCCGGGATTGGTTTGATCGTTTTGAGGAGGGCTAGAAAACACGACGCGGAATTGGTTCCGACTTTATGAACGGATTGCCTTCGTGGTGAAATTCTCTGTGCGTCCTTTGTGTTCTCTGTGTCTCTGTGGTGAGCGCTTGCTTAACATTTAATCACCACAGAGACACAGAGGAGACGAAGGTTTCACAGAGAAGGCCGAAATTAGGGCACTACCCTCTGCCCTCTTAGCTGGGTACGCGCGCGCTTATAGTTCAGGCTCTCGCTACATCCACCCAATCAAACTCTTCAGTCTGTGCCAGCAAATAAGCCTCAACCGCACGTCTGACAAGATTCACTTCAGTTGCAGGATAGCAATCCGGTAGTTTTCGTAGCTGGTCAATTTGCGCGGACTTGAGCCAGAATCCGCCGATGTCAGCGCCAAAAAGATTCGGTATCGCAAGCTCAAGAGCGGTGCGGTGGACCGCACGCAGATATTTAGCTGACTGCGATTCGATATGGACAATGCAATCGGTGAGTGCAAAGGCGCAGAGCATGACGTCTGAGGCGTTGCTCTCGAGATCGAGATTGTCGCTGTTATCTGTCGAAGCCATACTCGGTTTCGCTCGCAGTTAAGCGTGAGAAGGAGTTGGATAGTTGCGAATGAGCCCCCGTACAACGCCCTGGAGCTGGAGCCGGCCTGGGGTCTTGATAAAGATCGGCTTGAACTGCGGATTTGCAGGCTCCAGGCGGATAAAGTCGGGCTCACGATAAAACTTCTTCACTGTCGCATAATTCCCATCGATTAGCGCCACGACCATTTGCCCGTTCTCGGCCGTCTCCTGAGAAGACACGATGATTATGTCGTTGTCCTGAATGTTTTCTTCAATCATCGAATCGCCACGCACGCGCAGGGCGAACATACGGCCGCGACTCATCATGTTCTTCGGAGCGGATACGGTTTCGTGGGCGAGAATTGCTTCTATTGGCTGACCGGCCGCTACAAGTCCCAGCAAGGGAATTTCATATTCGTCGGCGGAGCTTTCCTGCTTGATGATTTCAATGCCGCGGCTGACGTTAGGAATCCGCTTGATGAGTCCTTCACGCTCAAGCGCGGACAAAATGCTATGAACGCTGGCCGATGAGCTCATCTGAAATTGCTTCCCGATTTCGGCAATCGTAGGAGGTTGTTTCCGGGTTTCCAGATAGCGGCAGATAAATTCATAGATCTGCCGTTGGCGGGCGGTTACAGGCATATCAATCCCCTTCCGGCTTAAAAACAATCTTGCCCAAACGAAGCTGGTTATGATATTTTCGGCAATGAGCGAAAATCAGGCGAATATTATCGAAGATAAGTTGGGTGGTCAAGCTATTTCAAGTGCTATTGGAAGTGCGGCGGCTTAGCGCCGCTTTGAGATGCGCTCCCGGCAGAGCCGAGCACGCAAGAAGCTGGGGACAGGATTCTTGCCTGTCTCTTATTTGTCGCTATTGATTGAAATGACAGACTGGAAAGTCTGTCCTACTTCTTGATTACGCGAGCGAGTTTTTTGAGGTCATCGACGAAGCGACGATGTTCGAGGCGCCGGCTTTCGTCATCCGGAGCTCGTAGAATTGAAGATGGATGAACAGTGGCCATTACATAGGGAGCGAGAGTGGATTCAATAAACTCTCCGCGTTGTTTTGTTACTCGAAAATTTTGGACCGAGCAAAGTCTGAGCTGCGGTCGCGCCAAGGGCCACAATCACCTTCGGTTTGACTAGCGCAATCTCAGCCTCGAGCCACGGACGGCAAGCGGAAATTTCTTGTGCGTTAGGTTTTTTGTGAATGCGACGTTTGCCGCGCGGCTCCCACTTAAAATGTTTGACAACATTAGTGACGTAGGTTTGGGAACGATCGATACCAGCTTGGTCGAGCGCTTCGTCGAATAGCCGACCGGCGGGACCAACAAACGGTTTGCCCGTGAGGTCCTCTTCATTGCCAGGCTGTTCGCCGATGAACATGACTATCGCACGGCGAGGACCTTCGCCGAAGACCGTCTGCGTACCTAGTTTCCAAAGGTCGCAGGCCTTGCAACCTGCGGCGGCCTGCCGCAGCGAAGGCAAGGTTAGTTTGTCAGGAAAGAATTCTTCAGCCGAGCCCTGGGAAGATTTTTTTGGCATGGTTCATTTGCGTTACAACGTGGTGGTTATAAAACATGAGAGCTGCAATTTCAAAAGCCGAAATAGAATCTGAGATTACATCTCGTTTCGGTTCTGCTTTTCGGTCGCATGAAAAAAGGCCTACGGAAGTAATTTCCACAGGCATTCCTCAAATCGATTCTTTTGCCCTGGGAGGATTGCCGCGTGGCTCCATAACTGAAGTGTTTGGACCGGCATCCTCCGGTCGTACAAGTTTTATGCTTTCAGCCCTGACCCATGCGACAAAACACGAGGAAGTTTGCGCGTTGGTGGATACGAACAATGGGTTTGATCCTAAATCAGCGGGTCAAGCGGAAATGAATTTTCAGCGATTATTATGGATACGTTGCGCCAATAATCTTGAACATGCATTTAAAGCTACGGATCTGCTGTTGCAAGGTGGCGGATTTGGACTTGTTATGTTGGACCTTGGAGATGTTCCCGCAAAATCTGCTAGGCGGATAATTTCCTCCTGGTGGTATCGCTTTCGTCGCACGTTGGAAGCGACTCCTACTGTTCTGGTAGTAATCGCAGAAGATAGTTGCGTGCGATCCTGTGCAGCTTTGGCATTAGAGTTAAGAGGCCAAGCTTGCGTGTGGTCGTCAGGCGAAAGTCGTAGTGTTGCCGGGTCTGAACAATCCCTGGGTAACACCCTGGCTCAAACAAAAACGGGGACCCACCGCACTTTATCATCTGTTTCCAATTCTTCATGGGACGTACTTCATCGCCAAACGAGTCGCGTTTCACCGCCGCATGCAAACCTCTTGCAGGGCCTTTCTTTTCAGGTCCAATGTCAACGTCCTCTTTATCTACTCCGCGCAGGTGATGAAGTTTTAGTCAAAGCCGACTGTTGGTACTAATGCGGTTCGCCTTTGCGTTTCTTTGCGCGTTCTTTGCGTAAAACAACACTCGAAACCGCAAAGAGCGCAAAGTAGCCGCAAAGACTCGCAAAGGACTTCAACCCAGCAGCCACCAATTATTACAACCTTGACAATATTCGTTAATTTTCGCTAATCTTCGTTCATCTGCTATTTCTAATTTGAATCCCCCTGAAAAGTGCGATGTTTGCAGGCATTTATGGTCAACCGATTCCGGCAGAGGTGTCTTTGGCGGAGTTTGCCTACACATTTTCGCCGCTTCTGGAGGAGACGTCCCAAGACACCGTGGTGATCGATGTCGAAGGATGTGCTTTACGATTTGGATCCCCCTATGAGCTTGCGAATCGGATCGCGAAACATGCGAAATCGAAAGAGCCCGGGGGATTAGGATGTACCGTCAACGTCGGTCTGGCTGCGAACCCCGATGCTGCCATACACGCTGCGAAGTTTTGCAAAGGGATCACGTTTACCGCTGCCGGCGAAGAACTCACGTGCCTCGGCGGCTTGCCATTAAAAGCACTGCAATGCTCGCTGGTTGGTATAGAGGAAAAACGCGTGGCAGAGATTCTGGAAACCCTGCGCCTTTGGGGCGTGCGCACCTTTAAAGAATTTGCGGAACTGCCTGTAGCAGGAGTTTCCGAACGGTTAGGACAGGACGGTTTAAAGCTACAAGAACTTGCCGGCGGGAAAACCGATCGCCACTTAAAACTCAAACAGCCTGCGCCTGTTTTCAACAACTCACTTGAGCTTGAGTATCCGATTTCTCAACTCGAAGCCCTCTCTTTTATTTTCGCCCGACTTCTCAATCAGATTTGCGCCAGTCTGAACGCCTATGCACTTGCCACCAACGCCGTCCAGGTGGAGATGAAATTGGAAAATGGCACTTCACACCTACTCAAACTTAACCTGCCTTATCCAATGCGCGATCACAAGGTGTTTCTGAAACTTTTATTGCTCGACACGGAAACGCATCCGCCACCCTCAGCAGTTGTCGCGGTCAATATAAATTGTGAGCCGGTGAAGCCACGTGTGTTGCAGACGGGATTGTTTATTCCTCTGGCACCTGAGCCTGAGAAACTGGAGCTCACGCTTGCGCGACTCGCAAAACTCGTAGGGCCGGGAAATATTGGTTCGCCGGAACTGCTCGACACGCATCGACCCGACGCTTTTAAGGTGAACAGGTTTGAGTTGAAAGTGGCGAAGCGGATTAAAAGAACCAAACAGCAAACAGCAAACAGCGAACAGCAATTGGAAATGGCAGAGCAGCGACGTCTTCTGGGATTTCGCAGGTTCCGGCCGCCGTTGCGAGCGCTGGTGCAGGCTGAACAAGGGTGTCCTCGAGCGATCAGTGCCTGGGACAAAAATAAAAGTGTATATGGAAAAGTAGTGTGCGTGGCCGGGCCATGGCGTACGTCAGGCGATTGGTGGCGCGCGGATGGCTGGGCCCGGGATGAATGGGACGTGGCTATTCAATCAATTGAATCAAGTGAATCGCGCACGTCAGTAGAGATGTCAGTAAAGATCGGGGATGGGCTTGGAAGCCCGCATCCACAAGTGCTCTATCGCATTTATCGAGAGTTGAGTAGTGGAACCTGGTTTGTCGAAGGAATTTATGATTAACCCAAAAGGATTTTTCGCCAACCAGCGGGGGCAAGCCCGCCTTCACAACCTGAGAGATTTTTTAACTCGCAGGTTGATC
>JALYTI010000471.1 GCA_030854375.1 Acidobacteriota bacterium
GTTTCATAATGGCTGTAACCCCGTTGCGTTCTCCCGCATAGATCAAGGCCTTCCCATCGGGCGCCCACAGGATCCGCGAAACCCATCCGACAAAATCAATCTTTTTCAAAGGCAGTCCACCTGCAAACGGCAGGATCAGGAGCTCGCCTTTTGCCTCATTTCTTCGACAGAAGCAATCATCTTCCCCTATTGGTAGCGGGGGGGAGACTCGAACTCCCGACCTTGGGGTTATGAATCCCACGCTCTAACCGGCTGAGCTACCCCGCCACGAAGGAATTGCATTATAAGGTGCAAGGACGAGAGGTCAAGAAATGCGTAGGTTATCGCAAGTACTGCCGGGCGTCCGTTGAATAAACGCGTCCATTGCTAAATGCGTCTGTCACTAAACCCGAGCAAAATCTATGAACCCTCGCTGGGGATCGGTTGACAGCAAGCGAACGTTTACTTTGTCGCCGACCCGCATTCCGTGCTCTCCCCGCATAACGCGCCCGTCAACAGGCGGGGTAATGACGCGCGCGAATGTGCCTTTAGGCGTGACGCCAGTCACTATAGCGTCAAACTTTTGTCCAACCTTATCCTTAAGCAACATAGCGCCAGCGACTTTGCGCATCTTTCGTTCGACCTTGCGCGCCGCATCCTCGCGCTCGGTACATCGTTCCGCAATTTGTCTTAACTCTTCCTCAGTGTAAGGCGTTGGCTGTTTTCCGATCGCCGCTTTCACTAGCCGTTGCGTTACGAGATCAGCGTAGCGGCGATTGGGCGCGGTGGAATGCGTGTAGTCCTGAACCGCAAGTCCGAAATGCCCTTCGCTCTCGGCGTTAGGTAGTTGCACGGTGTATTCGCCGGGGCCTAATGACTTTACGACGGCCAAAGATAGATCTGGAAAGTGAATTGGGTCCGCAGTCTTGCGTCGCGAAAGAAAATCGGCGAGCGCGCGCGAGTTGGGCGTCGCCGGCAGTTTTTCACCGAGCTCATCGGCGATCTCTACAATACGCGACCAGTATTTTGGCGTGCGAACGATCCGTCGCAACGATGGGCCACCCTTAGCTTCAAGAAATTCAGCCATCGCGACGTTTGCAGCGATCATCAAATTCGCTATCAGATCCCTCGCAGCGTTCTGCTCCACCACTGCAAGGTCGGTAACCTGACCAACATCATTTACCACGGCAGTCGCTTGAATAGTTCCAAGTTCAATCGAGCCGTGCTGTCTTCTCATCTCTCCGAGCCGTTTCGCACTTTCAAACTGCAATCGAATCTGACTCTCCAGTCCAGGCACCGCCTTGACACTTGCCGGAGTCTCACCATGTCCGTCCAGCCAGGCGCCTACAGCTTCGTATGAAAGCTTGGCATGATTGTTCACTGTCGCACGGTAGTAATCAGTCCTCTTCACGGTGCCGTCTCTTGCCAATATCATCTCCGTAACAATTGCCAGGCGATCCTCGCCCTGATTGAGTGAGGTCAAGTCGGTTGAGAGTTCCTCCGGCAGCATCGGAAACGTTTTAACTCCCGTGTACACAGACGTGCAATTCTCGGCCGCATGCATATCTATTGCGGAACCTTTAGGAACAAAGGCATCAACATCCGCAATGCCAACTAATAACCTGGTGTCACCATCTGGTAGCATTTCGGCATATTCAACCTGATCGAGATCGCGAGACTTTTTGTCGTCGATCGACGACCACAACAACGCTCGTAGATCGCGCACCTCAGAAGTCCGGGGTCGGCTTGCGGCGATTGATCGCACCTCATTGCTGATTGCACTGTTTAAGTCGGGCGCAAACCCAGCCTCGATCATTGATTGCCGGGCAATAGAGAAGAGATCGACCGGGTGAGAATGAGAAACTGTTTTAGTCATTCGAGATTTCAGTATAGCTGAACGTCGTTCGCTGATTAAACCGTTGCACAGCGGGGATTATGATCAACCCCGTGCTACAACTTTGTGACGAGTTTGCACTACTATGAGCCAAGTGAAAATTGAAGTGATAATAAATGCCAGCTCTGGTGACGGCAATAAAGCGAACATTCAAGAGCGCCTGGCCGACGCATTTACAGCCAGAGGTTTGCAGCCGCGAATCTCAATGGCCCGGACCGGATCCGAAGTAATTTCACTCGCCCAACGAGCCGCGCAAAGTGATGCTCAAACGATCGTGGCCGGAGGTGGTGATGGCACATTAAATTCCGTCGCTTCGTCAATCGTTGGCTCTGGCAAAGCGCTGGGTGTTTTGCCGTTCGGGACGATGAATCATTTTGCAAAGGACTTGCATATCCCGCTTGATCTGGAGGGCGCGGTCCAAACAATTGCGGATGGCCATACAGCCAAAGTTGACATCGGCGAGGTCAACGGACATATCTTCCTGAATAATTCAAGTTTAGGTCTCTATCCCAGCATCGTTCGGGAACGCGAAAAACAGCAGCAGCGGCTCGGAGTCGGCAAATGGCCGGCGTACGTCCTCGCAGCTATCTCGGTCCTGCGCCGTTATCCGTTTTTGGATATCCGATTGAGCGCGGATGGTAAGGAACTAGCGAGTCGGACACCTTTTGTCTTCGTCGGCAACAATGAATATGAAATGGAGACTCTTAATATCGGCGGACGCGCATGCCTCGATGCGGGAGAACTCAGTCTATATGTGACTAATCGCACCGGGCGTCTCGGATTAATTCGGCTTGCGCTGCGTGCTCTTTTTGGAGGCTTGCGGCAGGAGAAGGACTTCCTGGCTTTGTGTACAAGAGAAATTTGGATCGGAACGAAGCACAAGCGAGTGCGCGTGGCACTGGATGGCGAAGTAAGAGTAATGGACCCTCCGCTTCATTATCGCGTGCGCCCTGGGGAACTACGTGTTCTGGCCCCGACCAATGGTCATTCGCACGGAAGAGGGAAATAATGCGCTCGATAGTACATCTCTCAGATATTCATTTTGGTCGCGTCAATCCCTTAATCATATCTCCGTTGATTGAAACGATTACGAAAATCAATCCTGACCTGGTTGCGGTTTCGGGAGATCTGACACAGCGTGCCCGCTCACATCAGTTTAAGGA
>JALYTI010000472.1 GCA_030854375.1 Acidobacteriota bacterium
GCCCATGACGTGGCCCACGCTGACTGGAGAAACTTTAAGATCCAGCACCCGCACAGTCGCCCGGGCCAGGGGGTACAGGCGATGAGTCTGAATGTGTGGAAACTCGATAGTACGCATCTCGCGCGTGAATGATTCACCGGCAACCACGGCTTCTGCGTCAATCGCGAAAGAACCTGCCTGGACGGCTGCCGGAACGTTTACCTCGAAGCCTACCGCCGTGCGCGCGTTTTTTTCTTTAATCTCAAATGGCGCTTCTGCTGGGTGGGAGGTCCAACCGTTAGGAAGCCGCAGACGCACCTGACCGTTAACCGGATGCTGCGAATTATTAGTAAGACGGACGGTAATGCGCTTCGTTTGATTTGTGGAAGAGATGGGAACGATAACCAAGTGCGAATTAAGTCCAACTGAGACGGCGGGAACGATATTCAGGTCGCGCCTGATCTCGCCGCGAGCCGGATCTGCATAACGATACTGAATGGCTTTGGTAACCACTATAGGCGTTCCCCCGATTTCCATTCGGACTTCGCCAGAGGCTGGCGCAGGATCAAAGGGACTGCCCTTTGAGGCATTGGCCGGCCATTGAAAAAGTTCACCTACGCGCGGCCTCGCGAGCCAGTAAGGCTGCGTAAAGGGTGCATTCGTCGAAACGGAGAGACGGAAGAACGCAGACTGTTGTGCGGTCTCGCGTCGAAATCGCGCAAAAAAGTCATTTCCTGAGGACGGTTCAGTTCCCGCCTCAACGCGCCAATCGATTGGCGTGCGAAGATGAATTTCTCCAACCTTAACCAGCGAGGGCTCAGGCGCGAACACTTTAACTGCCACAGATACGGATTCACCCGGTGCAACTACATCCGTCGCCGCAAGTGCTTCCACAGTCACTCCGGCCGCCCGCTGCAAAGCCTCGGCAAACTCTTTCTCCTTTTGCTGTAATAGAAAATCTGCGTCCGCTCTTGCGTTGGTTTCAGCCGACATCGAGGCCAGCTTTTCACGGGCCTTGCGCGTGGCCCCCAATCCTTCACCGAGCGGTTGAATAATCTTCTGCGGAGCCATCGCATCGTATTCGTCAAGCGCACGAGCAGCCGCTTTCTGCATGTTTGAGAGTTCGGCATTGATAGCTTCATCCCGCAACCCTGAGAGTTTGGCGAGACCGGTGATGCTCGTATCAATGCCATCGAAGATGCTTTGTTCGTGCTCGCTCTTAGCGACCATGCTTTCAAGTAAACGCACGCCTGATTCATGCGGGCCGTGAGGTTCAATTGAACCTTGTTCCTGAGACTTATGTTGACTGCGACCTTCGAGAGCAATCTCGTAAAAGGTGCGCCCAAGCAAATAATCGTAGCGGCCTGTCTCCACGTCTAGAGTCGGCTTGTTTTCCGGATTGTTAACGAAGCTTTCGCTAACGTAAAGCTTACGTGCTTGCCAGGGTCGCAGGCCCTCGGCAATCTGTTCGGGAAATTGTGCGGGGTCGGCGGCGGCGTGAAAAGCAATCGGTGTCATGTAGCCCGAGAGTTGATGATGGCCGTGCCCGTCCGACGGCGTACCGGTAAAGCGCGCAATAATGACCAGCGGTCGATACATGCGAATTATCCGCACCATATCGCTCAGCACGTTTTGCTCACCCCACTTAGACGCGGCTTCAGCCATCGTCTTCGTGAAACCAAAATCGAAAGTGCGCGTGAAGAACTGGTCCCCTCCATCCAGCCTGCGCGCTTGCAACAACTCCTCAGTACGAATTACACCGAGCGGCTCAAAGAGGTCAGAACTGATGATGTTCTGCCCACCTTCGCCTCGGTTGAGGGAGAGGTAAGCGACGCGGGCCTGATCCCCCCGTGCCAGACGCGCAATCAACGCGGAGTCTTCATCGTCAGGATGCGCGCCAGTGTGCATCGCGCTCGCTGTCGTCTGAAGTCGACGAAGCGTTTGACTCAAGCCACTCGCGCCGTTGCTGTAAACGCTGCGCACCTGCGCTCGAGTTAAGGGCGTCGTCGGAGCGAAACCGGTGGAAGCTGCGATGATTGCCAGAAAGCAGAGTGAAGCTGTCAAACGTTTGTGTGTTCGAATCAATGGACACCTCAACAGATGTGTTCTGAAAAGATAAAACCGGGAACGCGGCAACCCTCAAAGTTCATCCTGCGACCCTCTCCGTTGCCGCGTTGCGAAACGGCCATTCGCCGCGAGCCCGTGCGCGCACGAAGTAGATGATAAGTCCGACAAAAATTAAGATGGTTGCGTAACGTATCTCTTTAAGAAAGCCTTTGCGCGCAAACAACACGTAGACGAAGCCGCAGAAAGCCACGACCGCCGGCACGGGATAAAGCCACATCCTGAAAGGGCGTGGCATGTCAGGACGACGACTGCGGAGGATGATAACGCCGACGATCTGCGCGAGAAACTGGATAATGATGCGAATCACGACTAAGGCGGCAATTACGTCGGCCAGGCGAAGGAGACAGAACAGTGCGGCGATGCCGCCCATAATCAGCAGCGAGACATACGGAAAACGATGTTTGGGATGCACTCGCGCGAAGAAGCGAAAGTAATTTCCGTCGAGTGCGGCGGCATAGGGTACGCGCGAGTAACCAAGCAAAAGAGAGAAGACGGAGGCGAAGGCCGTCCACATAATCAAGGCGGTAGCCAGCAGGCCCGCCCAATGGCCGTAGAGGCGCTCCATGAAAGATGAAATAACGTAGCGACGCGCGTCCGAGGTCGCAGTGGCGCCGAACTCTCGCCAGGGGATGACACCCAGGATTGAGATATTCATCAGGATATAAATAATCGCTACGAAGAGAATTGACAGAAGCACGGCCCGCGGAATCGTACGCCCAGGATTACGCACTTCGCCGCCGACGAAGCAAACGTTGTAATAGCCCCAGTAGTCATATACCGAAATCAGCAAAGCAGCCCCAAGGCCGGTAAAAAATTCGGGTCTCAGTGTGAAAGCATCCGGCGGAAAGTCGAACGCGATGGCTGGATTAAAGTGCCAGACGCCGGAGACGATGATCCAGGCAATCGTCAGCATGACTCCGACCCACA
>JALYTI010000473.1 GCA_030854375.1 Acidobacteriota bacterium
CAGTGTGCAACCTGTTTTCGATTGCGGTACATGGGACGAGCCGGCCGGGTTATGAATAAAACTGCCGGACGGGTAATCACGCACGCCATCGTTGAATATACCGGAAATCACATACACTTCTTCCGGGCCGGGTTCGTGCAGGTCAACTCCTTCCCAGCAACCGCCGGCATCAATTTCGACTACTTGCGCTTTCGCGCCGCTTGGAGATTGCCACAGCGTTCGAACCCTGACCGTGCCGCCAAACTTTTCGCGCACCGGCGCATCTTCGACCCACGCCCATTCTACTTCCGGCGTTACAGTCTCCATCCTAAGCCTCCGAAAATGACGCCACCCGCACCTTCGTCGGGGGCGCGTTCTTTAAGATCCCTTTAGGAGCAATCCTCGCGGCTGATCGATGACTTCGCCCTCATCATATATCTTCCTGCCGCGAAGAAAAGTTTTCTCGACGAAGCCTTGTAGTATCCGGTCCTGATAGGGTGTCAACTTGTGGCGGTGATGTAGAGCTGCGCCGTCAACCCGGAACTCCTTAGCCGGATTCCAAATCACTAGATCGGCGTCGTACCCGATCCTGAGTCGACCCTTTCTTCCGTCCAGCCCGACAAGCTCTGCGGGAGCGCTACATAACCATCGGCTCAAATCCTGTATCCGGATGCCGCGGCGTTGGGCTTCGGTCCACACGATGGGCAACCGAAGTTGTAAAGAAGATATGCCACCCCAGGCACACAGGAAATCGCCAGTCTCCTGTAACTTGAGCGCCGGCGGACACGGCGAATGATCGGAAACGATCATATCAATAGTTCCACTCTCGAGAGCTTTCCAAAGTTGTTCACGGTTTTCACTCTCGCGGATCGGTGGGCAGCATTTGAATTCGGTTGCGCCGTCAGGAATATCTTCGGCAGCGAATACCAGATAATGCGGGCACGTCTCGGCGGTGATCTTCATCCCACCGGCCTTCGCTTCGTTCAACATCGGAAGCGCATCAGCCGATGAATGATGAACAATGTGGATGCGCGCTCCAAACTCTTTACCCAATCTGATCATTAACTCGACGGCCTCGTTTTCGGCAGCACGTGGGCGAGAAGCGAGAAAAGTGGCGTATCTGGTAGGACAGACATTCTTGTCTGGCGAAATTGGACGGACACCGTTTTCAACAGCCGTGGGGTGACAGGCAGGAATGCCTGTCCTACTTATTGGTCCCGGGACTTCAGCATGAACGATCAAGACCGCGCCCAGTCGCGCCAGCTCGGGCAATGCCGACTGAAGATCTTCTTCTGTCACATTTGGAAATTCGTCGACGCCTGAGTGAATGAGAAAACACTTGAAGCCCACAACACCCTCGTTAAGAAGCGCAGCGAGCTCCCCAGTATTACCGGGAACGACTCCACCCCAAAAACCAACGTCAACGTAACACTGTCCTCGTGCAGACTCTAACTTTGCCTTGAAGGCTGCGGTCGTCGTGGTCGCAGGAATCGAGTTGAGCGGCATATCGACGAGCGTGGTCACGCCGCCCGCAGCCGCTGCCTTCGTCGCCGTGGCAAATCCTTCCCACTCGGTGCGGCCCGGCTCATTAATGTGTACGTGCGAATCCACCAGGCCGGGCATCACAATTGATTCCTCGTTTGCTTCTACTAGTTCGCAACCGGGCGGAATGCTCTCGTACGATTCTATGGAAGTAATAATACCGCCGGCGATATGAATCGATGCCGGCGCGATCGCTTCAGGCAAGACAACTTGCTTCCCACGAATGACGAGATTGGCAGTGGACATGATTTATCGGGCTTTAACTACGCAGGCTCACCCGAAAGTGTCTACATGGAAAGTGTTCACCTGAATGAGGGTGGCGGCGGCGGCAGATTCTGTACGACGTCGCCGAGTCCAAACACTTGCTCATAAGCGATTGCAATCGCGGCAAAATTTATCGGCAGCACCAAAAATATTCCGACATAACACAAGAGCATGCCGCCGACACTTACAAGGCCGGTTAGCAGAAGCAGCCCCAGCAAGCGCCAGAAGTTCGCCATTGCGGCTCGTATGCTTAACTTCACTGAATCCAAACCGGATAGCCGGCGATCGACAATCAACGGATATGCAAAAGTGAAAGCTACTGAAACCACAATCAGAATCACCATCATTACGAGCCAAAAAATAGCAAAGAATCCGAAGAAGCCAAGCATCGCGCCCGCGTCTGGTTCGCCACCCTGTCGAGGCATCATCAGAAAGAGTGCTACGTAAAAGAGTATGTAGGACGGGACGAAGATCACGACCATGGGGATCATGTGAAGCAGGGTCGCGATGAGACTATCTACAAAGTAGTCAAAACCCTTGAAGAGGGTGGCAAACTCGACTGGCTGACCCCGTCTGAATTGGAACAACGATAGATAGATTCCGCACATCATGGGGCCCATGAGAATTCCTAGTGGCACAAAGCTGCCAATTAAGAATCCGACCGCAGACATGCCGACGAAGAGCCAATATTGACTCCTTATCAAATGCCAGCCGGCTTTAATACACTCGATAGGCTCGACAGCATTTCGCTTGAATTCGATGGTGGGAAATGGGGAGTACATAGTTTCCGGTCCTTTCACCGGGAGCTTTGCGAGCTATCATTTTCTTTCCAACCTGCCTGATCAATCAGCCATCGCAATCGTCCCTTTATGGCTTCCGCATAAATCAAAGCTCCCATTTGATTGGGATGGCCCAGCGAAGCATACTTGCAAACAAGCAAACTCTCCTTGCGAAATCTTTTTTCAGCTTCATTTTCCTTCCCCTCTTTAGGACCTTTGAATGTCTCGTTACAGCTTTTGATTCTGCTCTCTCTGACATCATCATTTGTTTTGTAAGCGGCTGTTCCCAGAGAAAGGGCGATGATGACTTGTCTAAACCCCGAGAGGTTCGTTGAGCCAAACATGAAATTCCACAACAGCGTATCGGACGCCGAAAATGAGTGTTCTGGCCAAAAGTCAATCTCAATGAACATCGCCCGTGGGGGCAAACTGCTTTGTCCGAGTTCAGTG
>JALYTI010000474.1 GCA_030854375.1 Acidobacteriota bacterium
TTGACGGAGAGGGCAATTGCAGCGGCACGGCAGATTAAGTTTTCTCCTGCGACAAAGGATGGACACGCGGTTTCCATGTACATCCAACTGGAATATAACTTCAACCTTTATTAAGAGAACTCTTAATAAGAACTTAAGGGCGCCGATTAATCGGCGCCCTTTTTGTTAACCCCACGTAGACGTTCATTCTTGACAATTATTCCGCCGTCACCTTAAGCGTTCCGTAAATCGCTTGATACGATTCACACCTTCTCTCAACTGCTCCATCGACGTAGCGTAAGACATCCGCAGATACCCTTCGGCACCGAATGCAGCGCCATCGGTAACGACCGTCTGCTCCTCCTCCAGTAAACGTAGGGCGAAATCTCCGGACGTCTTTATTTCCCGACCTAAACATCCACGAACGCTGGGAAAGGCATAAAACGCGCCTTCAGGTTCCTGACAACTGATTTTTGGAATTTCCTTCAGCGCTTCGAGAAGCCAGCCGCGCCGAGCAGTATATTCTTCCAACATAGCTCGAACGGAATCCTGTGGCCCATTCAAGGCTTCAACCGCGGCACTCTGGGCAATGGAATTAGGATTACTGGTGGAGTGTCCCTGTACCTTCAGCATCTCCCTGGTCCATTCGCGGGAAGCAAGTGCATAACCCACGCGCCAGCCGGTCATCGCATAAGTTTTCGAGAAAGAGCCGGCGATACAAAGCCGGCTGCGCAGCTCCGACGGCAAACTAGCTGCGCTGAACACCTCAGCGGGCGGATAGACAAAGCGCAGGTAGCACTCGTCAGAGATGACATAAATTCCGCGCTCGGCCAACAGCTCCATGATGCGTCGGAATTCCAACGGGGGAATTACTCGACCCGAGGGATTGCAGGGCGAATTGAGAATGATGAGTTTCGTGCGCGGCGTGATTGCACGTTCAACTTGTTCCGCGCTCAATACGAATCCGGTGTTTTCGGTTTCAATAAAAACCGGAATTCCTCGTGCGAAAACTACGACCTCGGGAAATGTCACCCAATACGGTTTTGCCATTAAGACTTCGTCGCCAGGATTGATAAGGCTGACGACGGCGTTGAAAATCGCCTGCTTGCCGCCGGAAGTGGCCATTACCTGCGAGTGTTTGTAGTCTGCACCGAATTGTCGCCCATAAAATCCGATAATCGCTTCCAGAAGGTCGCGCGTGCCGCCGGTGGCAGTGTATTTGGTCTTACCTGCGCGCATGGCTTCAGCGGCCGCTTGCTTGATGTTGTCCGGCGTATCAAAGTCCGGTTCGCCAGCCCCGAAATCTACAACATTCGCACCCTGGGCGCGCAAAGCGTCAGCCGCCTGCATTGCGGCAAGCGTCGATGACGCCTGCATCTTGGCGACGTTATCGGAGGCGTGGAATATGGAAGCAGCGGGTTTTGTTGTCATCATTTGTAGCTGGTCGACTGCAACGGGCCAAACGTCGACATCAGGATCTCGAGTTAACACTTCCAACTTTCTCTTTCATGCGTGCCTCAACCAATGGAGGAACCAGACCGTCAAGTTCTCCGCCTAACTGAAACACTTCTTTCACCAGGCGAGAGCTGACGTACGAATAGGTCTCGGCAGGCATCATGAAAACGGTTTCAATGCTGGGCTCGAGCCGTCGATTCATCAAGGCCATTTGTAACTCATATTCATAGTCTGAAATAGCTCTAATGCCGCGCACGATTGCATGGGCCTGCTGAGCAAGAGCGTATTGGACCAGCAGCCCTTCGAAAGCATCAACGCGAAGTTGGCATTTACGTCGATCGATTTTAGTAAGCACTTCTTCGAGCATGCCGCGGCGCTCCTCGATGGAGAAAAAGGGCTGCTTGTCGGGATTTAGCAGAATCGCGATGATTATCTCGTCAAACAGTTTGCAACCCCGCTCGATTATGTCGAGGTGTCCGTTAGTGACTGGATCAAATGAGCCGGGATAGATGGCGCGTCGCATGGCGTTGAATGTTAGTTGGTAAACGGCAAATCGTAAATAGCGAGCGCCTAAGTTAGGCAGGTCGGAACACCCTGACAAGCGACCGGGTGCGCCTTGACAGACTACCGCCCCAGTGGTTCAATAACGCAGACAACGTGGTGAGTTAAGGCGACTTGCGGCCACGTAAAACAATCCGCTAAACAGCACGGCGAGTCTTCTCTGCGAGACTAATCGAATAAGGATTTCAGGAGATCCCCGCGTTGTTAAGCGCGGGGCTTTTGTCTTATTGCAACAGGATTTCCAGCTGTCACTGGGTAAATAGCGAGTATTGGATTAGATTCGTTCGGCAACCCGATCATTCACTGTTTCCCATTTACTGTTTACCATCTATGGCTAACTTTCTCGACACTTTAAAGGAACGCATCGTCGTCTTTGACGGCGCGATGGGCACGAATATTCAAGTGCAGAATCTGACGCCGGAAGACTTCGGCGGTCTGGACGGCTGCAATGAGTATCTCGTTGAAACCAAGCCGGAGGCTGTGGAGAAAGTACATGCAGGGTTTTTGGAGGTTGGCTGCGATGTTATTGAGACTGACACCTTCGGCGGCGCTTCAATCGTTCTGGCCGAGTATGACATAGCGGACAAAGCCTACGACCTGAATCTCAAAGCCGCCCAACTGGCAAAGCGTGTAGCGTCTGATTATTCAACAAACGTCTGGCCAAGATGGGTCGCGGGCTCGATGGGACCTACAACGAAGCTCCCATCACTTGGACATATCTCCTTCCTTGACATGAAGAAGTCTTACTACGATCAGGTACGCGGCCTGGTTGATGGGGGAGTTGATCTTCTTGTTGTCGAAACATGTCAGGATCTTTTACAGACGAAGTCTGCCCTGGCTGCGATCTTCGATTACTTTGAACAAATCAAGCGTCGTATACCCGTCATTGCGCAGGTAACAATTGAAGCTTTCGGCACGATGTTGATGGGCACTGAAATCGGAGCCGCGCTTACAGCGCTCGAACCCTTTCCCATCGATGTAATCGGCATGAACTGCGCGACGGGACCCAAGCAGATG
>JALYTI010000475.1 GCA_030854375.1 Acidobacteriota bacterium
CCACAATCTCCGCCTTGATCCGCTCCTCTTGTTCAGCTCTTCGCCTGGCTTCTTCTTCCGCCTTCTTCTTGAGTGACTCGAGCTGAGCAACATGCCGCTCTTCTTCCTCGGCATGAATGCGAGCTTGCTCGGAGGCCAGCCGCTGCTCTTCTGCGGCCCGCTGTCTTAACTCAGCGAGATGCTCCTCCTCCGCACGGCGTCTTGTTTCCAGCAAAAGCCGCTCGCGTTCAACTTCCATTTGGCGCCGTGATTCTTCTTCAACCTTCGTTCGCTCCTGCGCTTCAACAAGTAAACGCGCTTCAAGGTCAGCAGTGTGCCTGGCTTCTTCCACTTCGGAGCGCCGACGAGACAGCTCGGCCGCAACCTGCAGCAAGGTTTCCTGCTCCGCGCGAAGATGGGCCTCCTCGGCGAGCTGCCGTTGCTCGTCCTCCCGGCGTGCCCGATCTTCCTCAGCTCGGCGATGAGCCTCTTCCGCCGCGCGAATGCGAAGGCCTTCTTCAGCCCGCTGCTTCGCTTCCTCTTCCTCTTCTCGCTTTCGTTGCTCTTCAGCGCGGATGCGCGCTTCGGCTTCAGCCTTCAGGCGGACTTCCTCTTCTGCCCGAGCCTGAGCCTCTTCTTTTGCGCGACGGCGCACTTCTTCTTCAGCACGACGACGAAACTGTTCCTCTACCTGCCGACGGGCTTCCTCTTCCGCCTTTTGGCGAGCCTCTTCCGCTGCGCGGGCTCTGGCTTCCTCTTCTGCTTTATGTCTTGCTTCTTCTTCGGCTCGACGGCGCGCTTCTGCGTCGGCCTTTTGCCGAGCTTCCTCAGCTGCGCGCTCGCGAGCTTCCTCTTCGACTCGACGCTTTGTTTCCTCTTCTGCGAGACGGCGGGCTTCCGCTTCAGCCTTCAACCGGGCTTCCTCGGCTGCACGCGCACGCGCTTCCTCTTCAGCTCGACGCTTTGCTTCCTCTTCCGCCAGATGACGTGCTTCTTCTTCGGCACGCTTGCGAGCAGCCTCGGTCTTTGATCGCTTGCGGGCAAGCTCTTCGGCCGCTTTTCGCAACGTCTCAGCTTCCAAGCGAAACTGGGCTTCTTCTTCAGCGTGAAGGCGCGCTTCTTCCTCTGCCCGAGCTCGAGCTTCCTGTTCCGTCTTTACACGAGATTCTTCCTCAGCCTGTTGCCTCGCCGCTTCGTCTGCCATTCTCTGGCGAGCCTCTTCCTCAGCACGAACACGGGCTGCAATTTCAACGCGGACCTGTGCCTCCCTTTCAGCTCCCATCCGAGCTTCATCTTCGGCTGATATTCGGGCTGCTACGACTTCAAGACGTTTTTCCTCCAGAGCGTCTGCGGCTTTTCTTAATGCTTCCTCTTCCTGACGCAATTGCTCTTCAGCCGCTGCTAAATTGTTGTCAGCTTGAGGTAAAACGGGTGGCGAGAATGTGGACGAAGATAACTTCCCTTTTTCAAACGAGTCGAGATAGTCGGCAAAGATTTCGCGCTTTTGCGTGACCGGTTTAGGTTTTTCAACGATGTGTAGAGCTGGTCTCTGTTCAACGTTTCCTGTCTTAACGTCGCTGGCTGCTATCGAACCGATTGCCTGCCGAATCACAGCTTCCGGAAGTTGCCGGCTTTTCTCGCGAACCAGCAGATCGTTGAGCGACGGAATTGCGGCCGGATCTCCGATCAGCCCCAGCGATTCCACAGAAGCTTTGCGCACCTCTGGGGTGCTATCACGAAGTGACGCGATCAGATGTGCAGTGGCTTTAGAATCGCGCACCGCTCCCAATTTTCGAGCTGCTGCTGCCCGCTCGGCCGGAGAATCCGCGGTTCTGAGCTGCTTGATGGCATCGTCGAAATAGCGGTGATCCATAAAAGCGCGGCGCGCATACTTGTGATGGACAACATTTCCGCCGGCAAGCGCAGCGAGCAACTGCGCCGCAATCACTTGCCGCGTGCCCGGATCCTTCGCGTCGATTACCGTAGAGTCGTATTCACTTCCCGAAAGAAGCTTCTTGATTTCTCCGTCCATGAGCTCGAATTGAACTGTGTTCAGGGATGGAGAACCCTCTTGACTCGGTTGACTTAACTGCGAGGAATTCCACGTGCTGCTGGCGACAGGTGCAGTTTCAGTGACCTCCGAAGTCTCAGTTATGGTCGGGACATCGCTGGTCGCCTGGTTCCTATTCTTTAGTATCGCAATCAGATCGAGTTTATTAGCGGCAAGAGCCTCGCGCAGGGACGGGGTTACCGCTCCTTTGGGCGCGTCCACCTCAAGCCGATCGCTGTTGTACCCCTTGAGCGCCAGCTTAATTCCAAGCTCGCCACAAATTCGCATTACCGACTCGGCGCTCATAACTCGAAGACCTCCCGCTCCTGATCATCCCGACTAGCAGCGATTGTAGGTTCAGCTAACGCCCAGACTGGACTGTGAGGCGCAGCCGCGCCGACGGAGGACCCTTTCACCGGTTCGACCGCAGGTCTGCTCAGTTCTGACTTCTCTTGAAAGGGGATTGTCCGTAGCGCGTGGACGGGAACCGTTGCAGGAGGCGCTGCCGATCCCTCGCCTTGAAGAGGAGTCGCGTACTCATTAAGAAGCTCACTCGATCCGGTACTCGCAGCTCGCGAGTTCGATGGAACATCCACAGCTTTCGTCGGCTTGACGCGAGGCGCTTTCAGACGGTTCCTCTTAACCCTATCCATCAGTCGGCGATTTGGAGCAGAGCCATAAGACAATATCAAGCCCAACAGAATCAGCAGGCCCAGAAATGCTACTAGCCGATGAGCGGAGAGCCATTGTTGGAGAGATGCGATCCGGCTCGTTGCTTTTGGCGACTCGACTGCTCCCGCAGAAGTCGCAGCAGCGTTCGGCTTGCTGCTGGGCTCAGGTGTGCCCGTGCTTAGTGCCGGGGAGACCGCCGAGGTTGCGGCAGGATTAGCTGCGGTTTTTGAGACGGATTTATCTGGAGTCGGAGAGTTCGTGGCTGACGTGCTGTTTACGTTCTTATTGGATGAGCTTGGGGGTTTGGCCT
>JALYTI010000062.1 GCA_030854375.1 Acidobacteriota bacterium
GGCCTGCTCCGTCTGGCAAATAACCCTCCATGGAACACGGTTGTTGACTCGGGTTGGAATGATTCTGCAATTCTCTTGTCAGATTGTCCGACCTGTCGAAGCCTCGATACCATCAATCCTGGGCTGAGAAATTCGGCTGCGGGTTTAGGAGGCATAAACTCGATCGATACAAACTTCAGGCCCGCTGAGAGCTGGCAGTGGAACGTTACAGTCTCTCGCGAGGTAATGAAGGATACGGTGGCGGAGGTTTCTTATGTTGGTAATCACGGCCTGCACATCTGGCGTTTCATTAATGGTAATTACAATGATGTGATTCCGAGTGCGCGTGCGGCTGTGGCCGCTGGCACCCGAAGCGCCGACTCAGCCCGCAGGTTTGGCTTTACAAACAATGTAACCAGGGATGAGTCCACGGGCGACTCGAATTATCACGCGCTTCAGATATGGATCGACCGTCGCTTCACTAACCGTTTGGCTTTCCAAACTGCTTACACATTGTCGCGGACCATCAGCAACGTCCCGACGCAGTCTTACATCAGCCAAACGACGGACGTCTTCAACTACGATCTCGATAAGGGATATTCTGACCTTGACCGAAGGCATGCGCTTGTTTTCAACATAGTGTACGCGTTGCCGTCGTTCAAGAATTTGGGCGCAGTGGGAAGCGCCATTCTGGGAGATTGGCAGTTGAATAGCATTGCCTCGTACTACAGCGGCACGCCGCTTAACATCTTCTCGGGGGCTAATACTGCTGGTCTTCAAGGAGCGGGAAGTCAGCGTCCCGACCGTGTTTCAGGCGTACCTCTTTATCTGAATCTCGCCAACGATCCCGTGGCGATCGTAAATCCGGCTGCATTTAAGATCCCTGCTGCCGGAAAGTTCGGCAACCTGAAACGTGGCGATGTCCGGGGGCCGGGAATCAAGAACATCGACTTCTCAGTAGCAAAGAACTGGAAAATGAAAGAGCGATATGGATTTCAGTTCCGAACTGAGATGTTCAATATCTTCAACCATACGAACTTTAGAGCGCACAACCTCAGTGTCGCGGGTGGCGGGATTGAGAACAACTTTAGCAACCCTGGATTTGGCCGCGCTACGTCGACCCGAGGACCGCGCGAAATTCAGTTTGGCTTTAAGTTCACTTTCTGAGTTCGTTTATCCGACATGACCTAAGATGGAGGGCATTCGTTATCGCCCTCCATCTTAGTTTTTTAGAACACAAAACTCGGCAGAAACCCTCCGCAAAATTTTCCGGACAGGTGCGCGACGAATAAGCGCCTGAATAATCTCCCCTCAACTTCCAACGGAAGCGCCAATCCAGTTGCTTCTCAGCAGAACGACTGGCATATTGGAAATAGATCAGTTCTGCATCGATTCCATTCCTACATATTTTTGTAATGCATTCACGAGCGTCCTGCCTCCTACTTTCATTCCTGCTCTTAGCTTTTCAATCGCCTCGAGATTCCATTCGACGACATTACGAAGCAGCGGAAGCGCACGAGCGAGCCGGCAATTTGGTTTCGGCAGAGGCTGAATATGTGGCGATTCTTGCCGATGCTTATCACAGGCTGGGCACGATCTACACCGCACAGACAAACTATCAAGAAGCGGTGGGCGTGCTTGAGATGGCCGCTGCTTATCGCTCTGATTCCCCGGAGGTTCTGATCAATCTGGCGATAGCGCATTTTTATGCCGGGCAATATCAGAAAGCGATCGAACCCCTGAACAAGGCCCTCGCCTTAACCCCTGGAAGCTCAGCAGCCCACCACATGCTGGGGAAAACCTATTTCATGATAGGGGAGTTTGAGAATGCCGAACATGACCTGACCGCCGCGCATAAACTGTCACCCGCAGACTATGATGTTGCATATACGCTTGGGCTCACCTACCTGCGTCAACATAAGTTCGCGCAAGCTAAACAGCTCTACGATGGCATGCTCGTTAAACTCGGCAATCGGGCACCACTGCGAGTCCTGATAGGTAGAGCTTACCGCGAGACGGGTTTTCTTCCTGCGGCAATAGAAGAGTTCAAAAAGGCAATTGCTCTCGATACTAACTTTCCCCGCGTTCACTACCACCTGGGTCTCAGTTACCTTCTTAAGGACGGCGCTGCCCGGCTTGGTGACGCCGCGGAGGAGTTCAAGCTCGAACTGGCTTCACACCCTGACGAATTCTACGGGAATTATTATCTGGGTATCGTTTATGCAACTGAAGGAAAGTGGCCCGACGCAATTGGTCTTCTCGAAAAGGCGGCTCGGATTCAGCCGAACAATCCGGACCCGTATTTCTTTCTTGGTCAGGCCTACCAGAGTTTGGAGAAATACGAGCAGGCGATTGCGGCCCTCAAAAAGGCAATAGAATTGAATCCTGATCTCGCCCACAATGATTATCAGGTTACGAATGCGCACTATCGGCTAGGGCAGTCATTAATCAAAGCTGGACGCACCGAGGACGGTGGAAAAGAGTTGCAGACGGCTGCGGAACTGAAATCCAAAGCTTTCAAGAGGAACGAAGCTAAACTGGAAGTCTTTATTAATACCGCAAACCTCGCGGAGCAAAATAAGTTTCCTGAGTTAAGCTCGGCTCAAGGAGTCATCGCCGAACGAGGAACGCCAAACGAACGGACGACGCAAGCCATGGTTTCGGAGGCAGACTTTTACACAAAGGTCATTGCCAGGGCTCACAATAATATCGGCCTCCTAAGAGCTGGAAGACAGGACTTTCTTGGTGCAGCAGAGCAGTTCAAGCTTGCTGCGAAGTGGAACCCTAAGCAGGAAGGGCTCGACTACAACTGGGGCCTCGCTAGTTTTAAGTCTGAGTCGTACAAGGAAGCGGTGGCTCCGTTCGAAAACGAGCTGAAGATCCATCCGGACAACATATCTGTCAGGCAGTGGTTAGGCTTGAGCTACTTCATGACCGAAAACTACCCCGCAGCATCTGCGTTATTATCCCAGGTGGTCGCTGCAAAACCTCAGGAGCCCACGCTCTACTATCCATTGGCATTGTCTCTGATAAAACAGGGAAAGATTGAGGCGGCTGATGGAGTGATTCAGCAGATGTTATTAAGAGGCGGGAATAGCCCGCAAGTTCATATTCTGCTCGGACAGGCATACTACGGTAAGAACGATTCAGCAAAAGCGCTCGAGGAACTACAAACGGCGCTTGCCTTGGACGCCACAACGCGCCTGGCCCACTTCTACTCCGGGGTGATCTACCTGAAGATGGGAAAGCTCGAGGAAGCTAACCGCGAATTTGAAGCTGAATTAAAGGTGAACCCGGCTGACGTTCAAGCGAAATACAATCTGGCCTATGTTTCGCTGGCGCGCCAGCAAACTGAACGGGGCATTCGATTGATGCGTGAGGTCCTCCAGGTTAAGCCGGACTATGGTGATGCGCGCTTCGAATTAGGCAAGGCCCTGCTTCAGACGGGAGACGTCAAGGGCGCTGTTGACAGTCTCGAGATTGCTGCAAAGCTTGAGCCCGGCCAGGCCCACGTTCATTTTCAACTAGGCCGGGCGTATCTCGCTGCAGGACGAAGAGCGGAGGGCGATGGTCAGCTTGAACTCTCGAAGCAACTCAAGGCAAAAGAACGAAGCCAAACAAACCCATAATACTCAAGATGTTTTCAGTTTTGCGCTTAACAAGAGTTTGGCTACACGCGTTCTTCCTTATCTCGGTGTTGGCAATTCCAACCCCCATCCTGATCGCCACCACTCAGTCTCGTAGTATTACGTTTACCGATATAACAGAACGGGCCGGCGTGACTTTCAAACATGTCTCATCCCCGGAGAAGAAATACATTGTGGAGTCTATGAGCGGCGGCGTAGCCCTTTTCGACTACGACAATGACGGCTATCAGGACATCTACTTCATTAACTCATTGACAGTGGATCTCGTGAAGTCGAATGGGAAGACAAAAAGCGCCCTCTATCATAATAACGGCGATGGCACCTTCACCGACGTAACCGAAAAAGCCGGCGTGGGAGACATTGGCTGGGGCATGGGTGCAGCAGTCGGCGACTATAACAACGATGGCTTTGATGACGTTTACGTCACATGTGTGGGTGCGAACAAGCTCCTCAGGAACAACGGCAACGGAACGTTCACGGACGTCACTCGGACGGCAGGCGTCGGTGATCCCAGATGGTCCGCGGGCGCGGCATTCGTAGATTACGATAACGATGGCAAACTGGATCTCTTCGTCGCAAACTACATAGCCTTCGACTTTAACAATTTGCCTGAATTTGGTAAGGGCAGGCTGTGCCAATACAAGGGCGTTCCAGTGCAGTGCGGTCCCAGAGGACTGCCTGGCGTCGGCGATTCTCTTTACCACAACAACGGGGATGGCACCTTCACAGACGTTTCGAAGAAAGCCGGAGTCTCGGATCCCGACGGATACTATGGCATGGGTGTCATCTGTAGCGACTTTGACGAAGATGGTTGGGTCGATATTTTTGTGGCTAACGACTCGACTCCGAATTTCCTTTACCACAACAACGGTGACGGTACGTTTAAGGAGATTGGGTTTACGGCAGGCACGGCCGTTAACGAGAACGGCAGCGAGCAGGGAAGCATGGGCGTGACCGTAAGTGATTACAATCACGACGGCAAATTAGATCTGTTTGTGACTAACTTCGACGACGACTACAACACGCTCTACCGGGACGACGGACGAAATTCTTTCACCGACGTGTCGTACGCGGCCAAGGTCGCGGCGGTAAGTCTCCCTTATGTCGGTTGGGGAACGAAATTCTTCGACTATGACAATGACGGGTGGGTCGATCTGTTGGTAGCCAATGGTCACGTCTATCCGCAGCTACAAAACTTTCATCAGCGCAACCTGGTCCATCGGAATAATCGAGACGGGACCTTCACGGAAGTCGGTGAACAACTGGGCGCCCCATTTAAGGAGAAGCGTGCTGGCCGGGGCGTAGCCTTCGGCGATATAGACAATGACGGCGACGTCGACGTCGTGATCAATAACCTTGACGGGTCGCCGCAATTGCTAAGAAACGACGGCGGCAACACCTACAACTCAGTGCTAATCAAACTGTTGGGAGTTAAGAGCAACCGCGATGGAATTGGCGCAAGGGTTAAAATTGTGTCCGGCGATTTAACTCAAGTTGATGAGGTGCGGAGCGGGAGTAGTTACATTTCGCAGAATGATCTGAGACTCCACTTCGGTCTCGAAAAACGACCCCGAATTGATCTGATCGAGATTCGCTGGCCAAGTGGTGTGGTGGACAAGATTACTACCGCGAATGTGAACAAGATAGTGACGATAAAAGAAGGTCAAGGCCTAATTGAGCAGAAAGATTTCAGAAGCGGTTCGCGGCGCTAGACCTAGCTGATCGTTCATCTTCAGCCAGAGAAACAACTGCTGTTGGTAACACATGGAATTCCCTGTCAAAAGAACTTATGTTGCGGCACTCACTCAAACAGCCGCCGTCTTCGTCTTCCTGGTTCTCATTACTGACAGCACGTTCGCACAGCGCGATAATTCGGCAAAAAGGCTCGATCGTGCTTCTGCTCTCATCGTCGAGAATAGGCTTGACGAGGCCGAGGTCCAATTGAAATCCCTCTTGAATGTGGCACCCAACACCGCTGCGGCGCTTAATCTTTTAGGTACCGTTCGTGCCAAGCAGGGAAGACTCAAAGAAGCTGAGACGCTTTTCACGCGTGCCGTCCGCGCCGATAAACAACTAATCGGGGCACACATGAACTTGGCCTATCTTTATCTGCTCACGGGTGCGCCGGAGAAGACCGCGTTAGAGTTGAAGGAAGTACTTCGTCTTGATCCCAATAACGCTGACGCGAGTTACAAGTTGGCCTCGCTCTTAATGTCTCAAGCGCGCCTCGACGAATGCATCGGCTTCATCGAGAAGATAAAGCTGTCACATCCAGTTTCAATTCCTATGCTAATCGTATTGGGTGACGCGTACTTGAAGAAAGGCGACGTTGATCAAGCGGAAAACAACTATCTTGCAGCGAGCAACGAACAAAGCAATAACCCGGACGCCTTGCTCGGCCTGGCCCGTGTTTCACAATCGAGAGGAAATACTGAAGCGGCCATGGCCTATCTCACTCGTGCGAAGGAACTGCTCGCCGATTCACCTGAACTGCTTTATAAGTTTGCTGTAGCTTCAGTCAGTTTGAATCTTAGTGAGGATGCGATCCGCGCGCTTAAGAGGGCCATAGAAGTTAGGCCGAGCGAGCCCGCCTATTATTTGGTGTTAGGGATAATCCAACTGGGATTGAAGAAACCCGATCTCCAGAGCGCAGAAGAGAGTTTCCGCGAATCCCTAAAGCGTCAGCCTGAAAACGGGCAGGCGCAGTTACATCTTGGTTACGTGTTGCTGAAGCAAAAGAAGTATTCCGACGCGCGCGTTTGGCTCGAGAAAAGCATTCAGAAGCAGGCAGGCCCGCCTGAAGCCTTCTACTATCTGGGACTTATCGCGCAGGAACAAAATGAGAACGAGCGAGCGATAGAACAGTTTCAAAAGGCCATCCAAATAGAACCCGCGTTTGCCAACGCGCATATTGGCTTAGGCGCGACCTATCTGAAACTGAAGAATTACCCTGGCGCGCAACAGGAGCTTGAGAGTGGAGTAAAACTGAATCCGGAAAGTTCTAAGGCACACTACAATCTCGCGATTCTGTACGCGAGACTTAACGATCCCCAGCGAGCACAGGAAGAGATGCGCATCATCGAAAAGCTGAAGAGCGAAGGCAAGACGCAGGAGAATGAGCCCGACACGCTGGCGCCCGCTACTCCCCGCTAGGTTTGAAGCCGGGGCTTCGCGTCCAACTTAGAAGAGTTACACTCAATTCGCAGAAATTCATTCGGGAATCCTAAACGCAATGACAGTGAAGAACAAGATCGTCATGATTTCGCTGCTTGCGCTACTCATTCTCTGGTTGCCCTGCGATTCCCACGCCCAACGGAAACCCGGGACCGGTAAAACCGTCGTCACGTTCGAGGAGGTGCCGGCCAAGTCCAGCGGGATCGCGTGGGTTCATAACAATGCCCACTCGCCAGATCGGTTCCTGCCTGAGACTGTCGGAGCCGGCTGCGCTTTCCTCGATTATGACAACGATGGGTGGATGGATATCTTCCTCGTCAACAGCGGAGCTTCCGACTTCTACTCCCCGACTACTCCTCTCAAAAATGCGCTTTACCGCAACAATCACGAGGGAACCTTTACGGATGTAACCGACAAAGCTGGATTGGCCGGAGGAAGATTTGGGATGGGAGTAGCGGGCGCTGATTATGATGGTGACGGTTGGCAGGATCTCTACGTAACTAATTATGGGCCCAATGTTCTTTATCGCAATAACAGGAATGGGACATTTGCTGAGGTGACTGATAAGGCGGGAGTGGTCACGCAGGGCTGGTCTACTTGCGCGGTTTGGTTTGACTACGACAATGACGGAAAGCTCGATCTATTCGTATCAAGCTTCGTTTACTTCGACAAGTCGCAGCATCTGTTATGCGTCGATAAGACGATGACGCAGAACTACTACTGCATACCGCGGATCTTCAAACCAAGACCAAGCTACCTGTTTCACAACAACGGCAATGGTTCGTTCACTGATGTTAGTAAAGACTCCGGTATCACAGGTTCACCTGGCAAATCCTTCGGCGCGGTTGCTACCGACGTGAATAACGACGGTCTGTTGGATTTGTTCGTTGCGAACGATACGGTCCCCAATTTTCTATTCATCAATAAAGGCGGCGGGAAGTTCGAAGACGTAGGCTTGCAGGCCGCCGTGGCGTACAGCGAAGCGGGAAAGCCGCGATCAGGAATGGGCGTGGATGCTACAGACTATGACGGCGACGGATGGCAAGACCTTTTTGTGGCTAATATTGATCAGGAGTTCTTCAGCCTTTATCACAACCAGAAGGACTTAACTTTTACCGATGAGCCGGGGGAAATTGGGCCGGCCACACAATTGTTGAGCGGGTGGGGACTGAAATTTTTCGACTACGACGATGATGGAGATCCAGATCTCTTACTCGTAAATGGTCACCCCGATGATCTGATCGAGACGAAAGCAGCCCGAGTTAAATTCAAAGAACCTTTACTGTTGTTCGAGAACACGGGTGCGGGCTTTAAGAATATGAGTTCACAGTCCGGGAGCGTTTTTGCAAAGGAGTTTTCTGGTCGCGGCATGGCTGTTGGAGACTTCGATAACGATGGTGATCTTGATGTGCTGATCTCGAATAACGGTGAAGCCCCGTTGCTGCTACGCAACGAAGGGGGTAATCGAAATAACTGGCTTGGTCTGCAACTGGTACCGACCAAAAGTAATCCGGGAGCGGTGGGAACGATCATTACGTGGCAAGCGGCCGGCGTGAAGCGAAGTCGCTTAAGAACAGCGGGAGGCAGCTATCTGGCATCGAGCGACCCGCGTGAGGTGCTTGGCCTCGGTTCGGCTTCGAAGCTTGAGAGCCTCGAGATTCGATGGCCCAGTGGGAAGATAGACAAGCTCACAAACCTTCCCATCAATACTTATGTGAAAGTGATTGAAGGCAGCGGAATAGTTAAGTGAAAAGACCTCACCACTGAGTTAGCCACTCAAGCC